>JANNGC010000721.1:0-1727 GCA_031380445.1 Pedosphaera sp. | reverse complement strand
GTGTTCACCCTCGCGCTGCTGGCGCTGGCCGCTGTCGTGGCTCCGCTGGCGCACGCGCAATCAAACTTCCCGCCCGAGCGCCTGACCTACCAGGGGTTCCTCGCCGACGGCAACGGCAACGCCCTCGGCACCAACGCGCCCAAGAATTACGACGTGATCTTCCGCATCTATGACGCCGAGACGGCCGGCGTGATCAAGTGGCAGGAGCAGCAGACGGTGACGGTGGACAAGGGTTACTTCAGCGTGCTGCTCGGCGAGGGCACGGTAACCGTGGGCGGACTTTCCATCTCCGCCGTGTTCAACAGCGCCAACGCCTCGGAGCGCCACATGCAGATGACGGTCAAGGGCATTGGCGCGGGCAACACGGACGTGAACATCCTGCCGCGCCTGCGGATGCTCTCCGCGCCCTACGCCTTCCTGGCGGGCCATGCGCGGTCCTTGGTCTCCTCGAACGGCACTACCCTCATCAGCAGCGTCGGCACGAACGTGACGGTGGCGGGCACGCTCACGGCCACCTCGTTCTCCGGCAGCGGTGCGAATCTCACGCCAGGCACGAACGTCGCGTTGCGGTCGGGCGGGAACACGTTCTCGGGCCAGCAAATTTTCAACAACGCGGTTGGCATCGGCACCGCCACTCCTTCCGGGAAGCTGGAAGTTTTCAACACCAGCAGCGCGGATTTGCATGTGAACAGCAGCGAGGGCCACGATTGGACGATGCGCGCCGTGGGCAACGGCAACACCGCCGCCGCAGGTTCACTGAGTCTTATTGATGGCGCCACTGCCCGGCTCGTCATTGGTCCGAGCGGCAACGTCGGCCTGGGCGCGCTCAATCCAGGGTTTCCGTTAAGCTTCGCCAACACGCTCGGCGACAAAATCGCCCTCTACGACAGCGGCGGCGCCGGCAATTACGGCTTCGGAGTGCAGGGCGGCTTGCTGCAGATTCACGCGGACGTCGCGGCCAGCGACATCGCCTTCGGCTACGGCAGCAGCGCGGCGATGACGGAGCGGATGCGGATCAAGGGTAATGGCAACGTCGGCATTGGCATCACCAACCCACCATCCCCGCTTAGTTTCGCACAGACGTTCGGGGAAAAGATCAGCCTGTGGGAGTCGGGTAGCACCACCAAATATGGGATTGGTGTGC
Source organism: Pedosphaera sp. (assembly GCA_031380445.1). Classification (GTDB taxonomy): domain Bacteria; phylum Verrucomicrobiota; class Verrucomicrobiia; order Limisphaerales; family SIBH01; genus JANNGC01. Next base: position 583 of record JANNGC010000721.1, on the reverse strand, counting down.
AAAGCGGAAGGCTCCAGATGATTACGCCGACAGGCGGCATCACCGCCTTTGGCTCCGGCACCAGCGCCAGCTTCACCGAAGCCATGCGAGTATTTGCGCCTTTTAGCGGCGTCACCGTGGGTATCAACACGGGTGATTTAACCGATTCGTCGGGCAAGCTCCACATCAAGCAGCCATCCGTCGTCGCCTACACTGCTCCGGTTTATTCCATCCTGCTCGACAACGCCGTGAACAGTGTTGGAGGCAACTCCCGCGGCGGCATCCGTTTCACGGATGATGGCTATCTGGACGCGACGGTTCTGGCCAAAGCGAACAACCCGGTCGTCGCCCGATTGAACAACGCCGGCACCTGGTTCAGCACGAGTGACGGACGGATGAAGAAGGACGTGGCTCCGCTGAACGGCACGCTGGAGAAGGCGCTGCGCCTGCGTCCGGTGAACTATCATTTCACGAACCAAACTTCGGACGAGTCGTTGAACATGGGTTTCATTGCGCAGGAAGTGCAGAAAGAATTCCCCTCGCTGGTCACCCCGGGCGGGATCCTCGCCTTGAACTACTCGGGCCTCGGTGTGGTGGCGATTGG
>JANNGC010000381.1:0-5360 GCA_031380445.1 Pedosphaera sp. | reverse complement strand
ACCGACACGGAGCTGCTGCTGTGGACCGCGCAGCAGTTGAAGGCGTGGTATCGCCAGCCCGAGCCGAAGATCGACGGCGACTTCGCGCGCGCGCCCGCCTCCGCCGTGTGGTTGTTGCGCGGCGACGCCGGACAGCGCGCGATCCTCGCCTGGCACCTGGGCTGGGAACCGGCGCGGCAAATCTCCGGCACGAACTGGCTGCTGCCCTATCTCGCCGAAACGCTCGACGATCCTTACGCCGTGGTGCGCTACATCGGGCAGCGTTCGCTCAAGCAACTGCCCGAGGCGCGCAAACTTCAGTACGATTACATCGCGCCCGCCGCGCAGCGCACGCTGGACAAGAGCGCCTTGCTGCAACGATGGAATGCCGATGCGTTGCCGCCGAAAGAGCACGCGAACATTTTGCCGCCGCAGGAAATCCACAAACTGCGCCAGGCCCGTGATCAACGACCGATGGAATTGCTCGAATGAACAGCACGCCCACCCCGACTGCCGAAATCAACGACGATCCTCTCGCCCTGGTGGTGCGCCGTCACCTGCGCGTCGGCTGGTTCTCGCTGCTCGTGTTCCTCTCGCTCGGCCTCGTGCTCGAAGCGTTGCACGGCCTGAAAGTGCAGGCCTACCTGAACGCCATGAGCGAAACCCGCCGCCTCATGTGGACGCTCGCCCACGCGCACGGGACGCTGCTCGCGGTCGTGCAGCTCGGCTTCGCCTTCACCGTGCTGCAAGTTCCGGCGTGGCGCGCGCGCGCCCGCACCATCGCCTCGAGGTCGCTGCTCGCCGCCGGGGTGCTGATGCCCGGCGGATTTTTCCTCGGCGGCGTCTGGGTCTACGCGGGTGATCCAGGACTGGGAATTTTGCTCGTGCCGGTCGGCGGCGTGTTGCTGTTCGTGGCCGTGCTGCTCACGACGTTAAGTTTGAAACACTTGGAAGCTCCAGCGGCCCGGCGCACGCCACGCCGCTGAAACAGTCCTCAATTTCTGCGTAACAACTCAGGCCGCAGCCCTCGTCCTCAACGGCATGAAAAAATGGATCATGATTTTCGCCGCAGTGTGCGCGCTGCATGGCGGTGTGGCGGCGGAGCGCAGCCTGAGCGCGCCCGGCCCGTTCACGGTGGGGACACTCGACCTCGAATGGCGCGACACGAAACGCCAGCGCGAGGTGCCGGCGAAAATTTATTATCCGAAGCACGCCACCAGTCCCTGCCCTGTCATCGTCTTCTCGCACGGGCTGGGCGGCACGCGGAACAACTACGAATACCTCGGGCAGCATTGGGCCAGTCACGGCTACGTGGTCGCGCATGTGCAGCATCACGGCAGCGATGACGCGGCGTGGCGCGGTGCGGCCAGTCCAGGCGAAACCATGCGCGCGGCAATGAGCGTGGAGAACTCCGTGAACCGTCCGCTCGACGTGAGCTTCGTGCTGGATCAACTGACGGACTTCAACGGACAGGACGGCGCGTTGCGGGGGCGCATGGACATGAAACGCGTCGGGGTGGCCGGGCATTCGTTCGGCGCGTTCACGACGCTGGCGGTGGCGGGGCAGAAGTTCGCGCTCGGAGACCGCAGCTTCGCCGACCCGCGCGTGAAAGCGGCCATCGCCATGAGCGCGCCGGTGCCGCGCCGTCCGCCGGAGAAAAATTACGCGGCCATCCGCATTCCCATTTTTCACTTCACCGGCACGGCGGATGAAAGCGCGTTGCTGAAAGACACGACCGCGAAAGACCGCCGCGTGCCGTTCGACTCCATTCAGAACGCGCCGCAGTTCCTCATCACGTTTCAGGACGGCGACCACATGATTTTCAGCGGGCGCAGCACGGCGTTTTCTGCGGAGAAAAAGTCGGCGATGCTGGATGTAATCCGCGAGAGCACGACAAAGTTCTGGGATGCTTACCTGCGGGACGAGGCGGCGGCGAAAGGCTGGCTGACCAATGGCGGGGCCAAGAGCGCGCTCGGCGAACTCGGCGTGTTGGAAATGAAAGCAGCGCCACCCGCCGCCGCACGCTGAACGAAAAACCCGGCGCAGCGGACTGGCTCCGCCGCGCCGGATGCAGGATCGGAACTTACTTGGCCTTCGCGCACTTCTCGCACGCCTTGGCGTCCTTGCCGACGGCCTTCACGGCGTCCTTGCAGCAGGAATCCTTGGCGCACTTCGCGCAGGTCTGGCCAGCCTTGGCGTCCTTCGCGGCTTTGACGCAGCATTCGCCCGCGAACGCGGACGAGGTGAGGGCGACGACGGCGGCGACAAGGGCCAGATGTTTGATGATGTTTTTCATGTGGTGTGCTGGGAACGTGGCTTGTGTTTTTTGCGAACATCCCGCCCCAAGCCGTGGGTGGAACTTTCGTTAGCGCGCAGCGCGCGCAAATGGTTTCGGCGAGGCCAGGCCGTAAATGTCTTCGAGGCGCTTCACAGCAGTTTCCTCAAGCTCGCTTCGCCCTTGGAACTGGCGGCGAGAAAAACTTTCTCCCCGCGCGTCCAGCCGGCGGTGGCGTAGCGCCCGGCCTGGCCGAAGCGCAACTGTTCCGGCGGCACGTCGCGCAACGCGCGGCGATCCACCGCGAACACATGCACCGTCTCGCCGCCGGCCAGTTCAAAGCAGATGAGCGATACCGGATGGCCCTGCCACTCCAGCACGCGGCAGCCGTGGGTCGGCTGCGCTTCGAGTTTGGCGGGCAGGACAAAATCCACCCGCCGGTCGGCGAGCCACTGCCGTGCCTCGCTCGCGCTGGGCGTGGTGAGATCAAGATGGAAATCTTTACTGCTCAACACGTCGGCCATCTCCGTTTGGAAGCGGGCGAATTCTTCGCCCCTCTTTTTTGGAACGACCAGTGCGAGCAAAACCAGCGCGCCAACGAGCATCGCCGCCAGCGCCGTGATCCACGAGGGCTGCTGATACCACGGCACGGGCCGCGCCATGCGGGTGGCGGCGAGAATCGCGGCCTTCAAATCGGCGGGCGGACGGCTTTGCTCGCGCACCTTGCCGCCGAGCGCGGCATTGATGCGGCTCTCACGGGCGTGCCACGCGGCGAGTTCGGGATCGCGATGGGCGAGGGCCAGCGCCTCCTGCACGCGCGGGTCCGCCGCGTCCTGCCCGCGCGGGCGGCACGCGCCGAGAATGAGTTTGGCTTCCTGGATGTTCATGGCTGTGAGCGCTGTGCGCGTGGTTGGAACTGGGGCATGGGAATGATCTGCGCGGCGCGCGCGGCGTCGCCGACCATCAGCCGGCGGCGCATCTGCTCCTTCGCGCGGGAGAGGCGCGACATCACGGTGCCGATGGAAATTTCCAAGATGTCCGCGATCTCCTGGTAGGTGTGGTCTTCGAGATAATAGAGCATCAGCGGCGCGCGATGCCGTTCGTCAATTTGCCGCAGCGCCGCCATGACCATGCCCGCGTCGGCGCTCTCGGCGGCCTCCGGCGCGAGATGCGGCAGCTCCGTTTCCACGCTGTCCATCTCGACGTGCGGGTGGCGGGCGTCGCTGCGTTTCCAGCCGAGGTAAACGCGGTAGAGCGTGGTGAAGAGCCACGATTTTACCTTGGCCTTGTCGCGGAGCTGATGGCCCTTGGTGGCGAAGCGGCAGAAGGTTTCCTGCGTGAGTTCACAGGCGTCGTCGCGGCTGCCCGCGAGGCTCAACGCAAAGGCGAACAGCCCCTCGTAGTGGGCCTCGACCAGCGTGTCCGCGTCTGTGTTCACGCCGACTAGGAAGCCGTGGGGTGCGAAACTATTCCATTTAATCTTCGGAAAGAAATGTTCCGCCTTCTCCGCCCCAGAGCAGACGCGTCATAATTTGTTCGCCAAGCGAAGCGGTCGCCATTCCCGTGACAAACATTCCTCGGACTCTGTTCCGTCGGCCCGGATTGATGTCAGGGGAATGTTTGTCAGGGGAATGGAACGGCCTTCTTCGCTGCATATTTTAGATGCGTGCGCCCTGCCCTCCACCCACCGTCACTCGTGCCGCAGTGCGTCGATGGGATCGAGCTCCGCCGCGGACTTCGCCGGGTAAATTCCGAAGATGATGCCCACCGCGCCGGAGATGCTGAAGGCCAGCAGCACGGACCACGGCGTGATGATCGTCTTCATCGTCGTAAGCTGGGAAACAATCAGCGGCACGAGCACGCCCACGACCACGCCAATGAGTCCGCCGCCCACGGACAGCACCACGGTCTCGACGAGAAATTGCATGGTGATGTGGCGGCGCTTGGCCCCGAGCGCGCGGCGCACGCCGATCTCGCGGGTGCGCTCGGTGACGGTGGCGAGCATGATGTTCATGATGCCGATGCCGCCGACGAGCAGCGAGATGGCCGCGATGGAGCCGAGCACAATGTTGAAGATGCGCTTGGTCTGCTCGGCCTGCCGGAGGAGTTGGAGCGGCACGATGGTTTCGTAATCCAGCTTCGAGTGGAAACGGCTGAGGAGCGTTTTGATCTGCGGGTCGGCGGTTTCAACGGCGGCGAGGTCGCGCATCTGCACGGTGAGCTGGTGCAACTCCACTTTCTCTACTTCGTAGCTGCTCGCGGTACGACGTTGGATGATGTCGCCGAAGCGCGCGCGCGCGGTGGCCAGCGGGAGGTAGAGGTTGTTGTCGAGCGGTTCACCTTCCGAGCGGCCCGACTGCGTGCGCTGATCGACCATGTTCTTTTCACGCACGAGGCCGACCACGCGATAATAAAACATGTCCACTTTCACCGATTGTTCGAGCGGGTCTTGATAAGGGAAAAGGCGTTGCGCGAGGCCGACGGTCAGCACGCAGACGTTGACTTGGTTCCGCTCGTCCATGTCGGTCAGGAAGCGTCCGCGCACCACGTCCACGCCCACGACCTCGGTGTAGAACGGCATGGTGCCAATGACCTGGCAGGGAATGTTGTTCTGCGCGAAGCGGACGTTCTCGCGGATGATCCGCACGGGCAGCACGCGCACAATGCCGGGAATAGTCGCCTGAATGCGCGCGCCGTCCTGGTAGGTCAGCCCGTAATCAATCGCCGTGTTGCGACCCGAGCCCGACTGTTTCGCATCCTCGGGCGGCTTGACGCTGCGGATGATGATGTTCTGGCTGCCGAGTTTTTTGATCGCCTCCTGCGCCTCGTAGGACGCGCCCTCACCAATGGCCAGCATCGCGATGACCGAGCACACGCCGAAAATGATGCCCAACATGGTGAGCATGGAGCGCAGCTTGTGGAGCAAGAGGCTCTTCACGCCGAGGCGCACGGTGCTGAGGAAGGAGAAGCTGAAGAGGGTCATGCGGGGAAAATGACGAATGACGAATGGCAAGGCGTGAAGGGAGCGCGGCGATTGATTCCTTAATGACGGCACCGGGCTGCCGATCACTGATGCAGACATACGCATGAAACGCATTGCCATCCT
>JANNGC010000695.1:0-1902 GCA_031380445.1 Pedosphaera sp. | reverse complement strand
CCGTCTTCGAGCGCCTTCACTTCGTTCCCCAAAACCGTCTGCGCGACTTTGTAGCCGGCGCGGTCGGTGTTGTGGCTGAGGCCGTCGAAGTTGCGGGCGATGCGGAGGCGAGCGGAGGCGCAGAAGTAGTCGGCAAGTTGAATCACTTCGGCGGCTTCGGTCTCGTTGCCGGACTTGGCGAGGGACGCGGCGCGCGAGCAGGTCGCGGTGATGGCGAAAAGTTCCGCGCCGATTTCGACGAAGCGGCCGAGGAGAACTTGTTCGCGCTCCAGCTTCGGGCCGTTCTTCACCATCGCGTGGAAGAGGCGGCGGGCGAGCTTGCGGCTCGTCTTCGAGGCGTAGCGGAGGTGCGCGGCGAGTTTGCCGGGGACGCCGGACGGCGTGCTGCCGAACGGAAGCCATTGCTTCGGATACCAGCCGGCGTAGAACAAGCCGGCCTTCATCGCGACCTTGAGGCGTTCGCCCATCGGCTTGCGCGTGTCGAAAATCGCGCCGCTAACTTTGAGGTGCGGGTCGAGCAGTTCGCGCGCGATGAACAGGCGCATGATTTCGCTGCTGCCCTCGAAGATGGTGTTGATGCGGCAATCGCGCATCGCGCGCTCGACAGCGATGGGTTCCTCGCCGCGCGCCTTGAGGCTGTCGGCGGTTTCGTAGCCGCGGCCACCGCGGATTTGCATCGTGTCATCGACGATGCGCCACGCTTCCTCAGTGCCCCACATCTTGGCGATGGCGGCTTCGAGTCGGATGTCAGCCTTCTTGTCCTTGTCCACCATGCTGGCGACAAGAAAAGTCATCGCTTCCATCGCGAACGTGTTCGCGGCCATGCGCGCGATCTTGTCGGCGATGGCGGCGTGTTTGCCGATGGGCGCGCCCCATTGCACGCGTTCGTTGGCCCACTTCTTCACGATGCGCAGGCACCACTTCGACGCGCCCGCGCACGCGGCGGGCAGCGTGAGGCGCCCGGTGTTCAGCGTGGAAAGCGCGACGCGCAGGCCCTTGCCCTCGCCCCAGACGATGTTCTCGCGCGGCACGACGACGTTGGTGAACTTCACCACGCCGTTGTAGAGCGCGCGCAGGCCCATGAAATGGCAGCGGCGCGTTACCTCGACGCCCGGCGTGTCCATATCGACGATGAACGCGGTGACCTGCTTCTTCTCCTTGCCCTTGACGACCTTGGGCGGCGTCTGCGCCATGACGACGATGACGCCGGCTTTCACGCCGTTCGTACACCAGAGCTTCTCGCCGTTGATCGTGAAATTCTCTCCGTCCGCCGTCGGCTCGGCGCGCGTGGTCATCGTCGCGGGGTCGGAGCCCACTTGGGTTTCCGTCAGCGCGAAGGCGGAAATCTCGCCCTTCGCGACGCGCGGGAGGAACTTCTTCTTCTGCTCCTCGGTGCCGAACAGAATCAGCGGCTGCGGCACGCCAATAGATTGGTGGGCGGAAATGAGCGCGGTGAGGTTCGCGTCGTAGCTGCCAAGCAGCAGCGCGGCGCGAGAATAGTTCGTCTGTGAAAGGCCGAGTCCGCCGTATTGCGTGGCGACCTTGATGCCGAACGCGCCCATGCGGCCCAGTTCGGCGATGACTTCGTCGGGGATTTCGCCCGTGCGGTCGATGGCATCGGGATCGACTTTCTCCTTCAGGAATTTCTCCAGCCGTTCAAGGAAGGCGTCACCCTGATCCTTGTCCGTTGCACTTTGCTCGGGCCACGGAAAGACGGCATCAAAATCGCATCGGCCCATGTAAAGGCCGGCGGCGAAGCTCTGCCTGGCCTGCGGCGTTTCGCGCGCGGCCTCGGTCATTTCGAGCGCGGCGCGCTGGCCCTCGTTCATCTTCGACGTGTCGATGACGGACGCGGCTTCTTCGGCGGCGGGTTTGATCTCGGGTTCAGGAGGAGCGGATTTG
>JANNGC010000662.1:0-7855 GCA_031380445.1 Pedosphaera sp. | reverse complement strand
GAAATTTAACGCCAAGGCGCCAAGGCGCGGAGACGCAAAGCATGAAAAAACTAAACTTGTTCATCGTGTTGCTGGTGTGCGCGGGAAATCTGTTCGCCGCCGATCCGCTCACCGAGCGGCTCCAGCGCGGACTGTTCGAGGAGGAGGCGAACCGCAATCTCGACGCGGCCATTCGCGAGTATCAATCCGTGGTCACGCAGGCCGACGAGCAGCGCAAAGTCGTCGCCACGGCGCTGTTCCGGCTCGGCGAATGTTACCGCAAGCTGGGGCGGACGAACGAGGCCGTTGCGTTCTACCAGCGCATTACGCGCGACTACTCGGAGCAGGAGCAACTGGCAAAACTCGCCGCTGATTTTCTCAAGCCGGCCCTCGCGGCGGCTCCGGCGGGAAACCAACCGGAACTCGTCCGCGAATGGCAGCGGCGCGCGGCGGTGTTGAAGGTGGAGAGCATGACGGCGCTGATGGAGTATGACCGCCTCACGACTCTTTCCCCCGCTCAACTCGCGCGCAGCAGCGCGGCCACAAACAGTCCCGCGCTCGCCCAGCTTGAGCCGCAGTTGCTCGTCACGGAGCAAAAGCTTGTTCTGCTCAAGCAACAGTTCAGCGATGAGCATCCCGAGGTGAAGTCGCTCACCGCGTTGCAAAAAACCATCCGGCAGCAATACGACGAGGCCTTGAAAGGCATTGTGACGGCGGCGCAACAGCGCGCGGATTCGCTGGCCGCGCAATTGCGGGTGGTGGACGAGGAGTTGAAGAAGGCGGGAGCCGTCGCGAACTCTCCGCCGGAAACCGCCGCCGCCACGGACGACGAGGAGAAGGAAGTCCGCCGCATCCAGGCGATGATCAAGGACAGCCCGGACTTGATCAACGCACGCGACCAGACCGGCCTGACGCCACTGCATCTGGCGACCAGGAACGGGCAGGTGGTGGTGGCGAAATTCCTGATTGCCAGCCGCGCGGATGTGAACGCTCGTAATTCCGGTTCCGCAGGTGCCGGCGACACGCCTTTGCATCTCGCGGCGGCGCGGGGCTACAAGAGTTTGGTGGAACTGCTGTTGGCCAGCGGCGCGGACGTGAACGCGAACGCAACCCAGGGCGGCAATGGGAACACCCCTTTGCATCTCGCGGCGGAGAAGGGATTCCGTTCGGTCATTGAAGTCCTGCTGGCGAACAAGGCGGACATCAACGCGCGCAATGGCTACGGCGAAACGCCGCTCCATCACGCGGTGGGGCGAGGCTTCAAGGCCATCGCGGAACTGCTGCTCGCTCAGGGCACGGACGTGAATGTGAAGACTTCGAGCGACACCACGCCGCTGCATCTGGCCGCGCGCATTTCCAATCGCGATTTGGTGGAACTGTTGCTGGCGAAAGGCGCGGCGATTGATGCCAGCGACAACCTCAAGGCCACGGCGCTGCATCTCGCGGTGCAGAATAGGAATCTTCCCATCGTCGAATTGCTGCTGGCGAAGGGGGCCAATCCAAATCTCACCGATCACAGCGGCACCACGCCGCTCTCGCGTGCGGTTCAGGATGGCGTGGTGAACTTGCTGGGGCCGTTGCTTGCGGGCGGGGCGGACCCGAACCTCGGAGATCGCAACGCGATCACGCCGTTGCACTGGGCGGCGATGCTGTCGGGCGGGGAGACGTGCGCGGAGATGCTGTTGAAGAACGGGGCATCGGTGACGAACAGAGTTAACTGGGCGCCGGGTGCGCAGCCGCCCAAGAACCGATCGCAGGCGATAATTCCTCAAGGAGTCACGCCGCTGGGGCTGGCCATTGGCTACGGTCAGGTGAAGACCGCCCAACTGCTTCTGGATCGCGGCGCGGACGTGGAGACGATGGCGGATCACGCGAATCCAAACGGAAACGGAAACACGGCACCGGGATTGGAGGTGGCCATTGTGAAGAACAACCGGGCGATGGTGAAGCTGCTGCTGGAGAGAAAGGCCAATCCCAACATCAAAGTTTACAACGGCTGGACGCCGTTGATTGCGGCCGCAGCAGCCGGTCAGAAAGAATTGGTCGAACTGCTGCTGGCCAATGGTGCGGAATTGAACGCGCTGGCACCGGGCGGCTGGAGTCCGTTGTCGGCGGCGGTGCATTACAGCAAGCCCGAGGTCGCCGAACTCCTCCGCCAGCGCGGGGCCATCGAGGATCTGGCGCGCTCGTCGAGCATCACCGTGGCGCGCGGCGGGACGAAGGTGACGGTGTTCGAGAAAGGCACGAATGACCTGAACCGCTTCACGCTGTTCGAGGCGCTGGCGCAGCATTACACGCCGGGCCAGAATCCGTTTTTCCAGTTCCCGGACCTTGCGCGCGTGCAGGTGCGCTCGATCCGGAGCAAGGCGGGCGAACCGGGCCGGATGATCGATCTGGACACGGCCTTCCGCTTCACGAACTGCGCCGCGAACGTCGCGCTGGAGTGGGGCGACTTGATCGAACTGCCCGAGCAGGATCATGTGGTGAACGCGGGTTGGCCCGGTCTAGCGTCCACCGCACGGGCGACGTTCCTACAGTGCCTCCGCAAGCAGGTGCAAATCATCGTGAAGGGGCAGACGAACGTGGTGGTGCTGATGCCGCCGTTGGCGGAGAACCGGTGGGGTCAACCGGGCGGTATACCCATGGCCAGTCCCTTTCCTGTGGGGCAACCGGAACCTGTGCCCGCGACCTCCCTGACCGTCCAGCGCCTGAACGACGTAGTGCGCGGCGCGAACGTGATCCGTTCCTCGTCCGATCTCACGCGCGTGAAAGTCATTCGCTCCGGCGGCGAGCGTTGGGAAAAAGTTTTCGACCTCACCCAAACGGACAAAACCAGCGACCTCTGGCTGCGCGACGGCGACGTGATCGAGGTGCCGGAGAAGCCGTAGGCGGCATGTTGCGGAGCGCGGACCGCCGAGTCCGCGTGTTCGTAGAACAACCTTGCGCGTCAGCACGGGCCATGATCCGTGGCGGAGATCGAAGGCGGGATTTCACGCGGTCTGAAATTATCATCGCGCGGACTCGGCGGTCCGCGTTCCCACGCCAGGCCACTCCATGACACGAGACTCCATAGCATCAATAGGACACTGCCGTGTCGTTCTCCATCCAGGTAGCGAGGTGCCCAATTTTCTCCGCCGGACAGATTTTCTTTTGCCGGAAACGGGCGGCTGCGGCACAGTGGCGTGGCGCGGAGGGAGTGATGAGTTGCCGGTTGAAAGTTGAAAGTTGCTGGTTGAGCCGCCCGCGCCGAGAAACTTGGAACCTTCAACTTGCAACCTTCAACCAACGAAAGAAGCATGGAGCCATCGAAGGAGTTCAACAGCCACGCGCTCGCGGGACCGTCGCCCGCCGAGGCCGCGCACTGCATTCTGAAAAAATCCAAGCTGCGCCCCGCGCTCGCCGTCGTGCTCGGCAGTGGCTTCAGCTCGGTGCTCGCGAAATGCACCGTCGTCTATGAGGTGCCGTACTCGGCCATCCCCGGTTTTCCCAAGCCCACGGTCGCGGGGCATCAAGGCAAGCTCTGCCTCTGCTTTCTCGCCAAGACGCCGCTGCTCGTGCTCTCCGGGCGCGCGCATTATTACGAGGGGCATTCGATGGAGACGGTCACGTTCGCCATGCGCGTGCTGGCGGCGATGGGCATCAAGGCCGTGCTGCTCACGAACGCGGCGGGCGGCATCGCCTCGAAGTTCAAGTGCGGCGACTTCATGGCGCTGACCGACCACATCAATTTCATGGGCGTGAATCCGTTGCGCGGCTGGGTCAGCGAACAGTTCCCGCGCTTCGTGGATCTCACCGACACTTACGATCCGCAACTCGTGCGCTTCTTGAAAAAATCGGCGGACAAGGCGAAGGCGCGCTTCTCGACCGGCGTGTATCTCGCCGTGTCCGGCCCGAGCTACGAGACGCCGGCGGAGATTCGGGCCTTTGCCAAAATGGGCGCGGACGCCGTGGGCATGAGCACGGTGCCGGAGGCCATCGTGGCGCGGCAGTGCGGGATGCGTGTCGCGGGTTTGTCGTGCATCACGAACCTCGCGGCCGGGCGCAGCGCGGGAAAACTTTCTCACCAGGAAGTGCTCGACGCGGGCGAGACGGCCAAGCCTGTCGCGGCGCGGCTGCTGGAAAACTTCACCCAACTTTATGGCGAATCCTGAGCAGGCGCGGTTGGTGAAAACGGCGGTGCTCGCCAGCAAATGCGCCGTCGCGCCTTACTCGAAATTTCACGTCGGCGCGGCGCTGCTCACGCGCGCGGGCGAAATCATCTCCGGCGCAAACGTCGAAAGCATCAGCTACGGCCTGACCTGCTGCGCCGAACGCATCGCCCTCTTCAAGGCGCTCACCGAGGGGAAGAAGAATTTCACCGCCGTCGCCGTGGTCGCGGCGCTGAAGGACGGGCCGACGCCGTGCGGCGCGTGCCGCCAGTTGCTCTTCGAGTACGCGCCCGAGGCGGTGGTGTGGATCGCCGACGCGCGCGCGCCGAAGAAAGTTCGCGAGTTCACGGTGCGCGATTTGCTGCCGCACGCGTTCTCCTTCTGAGCGGATTCAGAAGCAGAGAACCACGGAAGACACAGAAAACACGGAATCGGATCCGGCGGCAGGTCAGCCGGGACGACCGCCCCACGCCGCCTCACTCCTCGTCCGAATCCGCCACGAAGCCGGTGTCCGAGCAGATGCCGCGTCGCGTCGCGGCCACGAAGTCGAGCATCACGCGGTCGGCGTCGCTCTTGAATTCCTCGCGCGCTTCCTCGACGGCTTCGCGCAGTTTCCGCCCGCCGCGAAAGAGCACGAGGTAGAGCCGCTTCAAATCCCGCCGCTGATCCGCCGTCAGTCCGGCGCGGCGCAGGCCCACGACGTTCAGTCCACAAATCCCGTTGTCGCCGCGCGCCACGGTGAAGGGCGGCAAGTCCTGACTGATGCCCGAGCCGCCCTGCATCATGGCCAGCGTGCCGACGCGGACGAATTGGTGCAGCAGGCAGTTGCCGGAGATGAACACGCGATCCGCCACGTTGACGTGGCCGCCGAGCAGCGCGCCGTTGGCGATGATGATGTGGTCGCCGAGGTGCGAGTTGTGGCCGATGTGGCTGTGCGCCATGAAAAGATTGTTCGAGCCAATCACTGTGTCCTCGCGTGTGGTGTTCGAGCGATGGGCGGTGACGTGCTCGCGGAAGACATTGCTGTCCCCGATCTTCAGCCGCGTCGGCTCGCCGCGATACTTCAAGTCCTGCGGAGCCTCGCCAATGATCGAGCCGGCGAAGAAGTGGTTCTTCGCGCCCGCCGTGGTGTGGCCGGTGAGATAGGCGTGCGCGCCCACGATGCAGTCCGCGCCGAGCGCGACGTGCTCGTCAATGACCGCGTATGGCCCCACGCTGACGCGCGCACCGAGCTTCGCCTTTTTGTGAACGACCGCTGTTGGATGGATCATGCGCGGGAGAGATGACACGGCGGCGCGTGGAATGAAAAGCCGGATTTGCGAACGATGCGTTTCGTTCCAATCGAACCGCTCGCTCTGCGCGGGCTTGTTTTGTCGCCGCGCGACAAAAGCCACCTTCCACAAAAAAAAGCGCACGCATTGCTGCGCGCGCTTCTGTGGGGCCGTTGGTTGAAAATTACTTCTGCGGATTGACCAGTTCCGAGAGTTTGAAGATGGGCAGGAACATGCAAATCGCGATGCCGCCCACGGTCACGCCGAGGAACACGATGAGCAGCGGCTCGATGAGCGAGGTCAGGCCGTTCAGCGTGGTCTCGATTTCTTCGTCGAGGAAGTCCGAGACGCGCTCGAGCATGTTCTCCAGTTTGCCGGTCTGTTCGCCGGCGGTGATCATGCGGATGATCATCACGGGGAAGACGGGGTGCTTGGCCAGCGCGGCGGAAATGCCCTCGCCCTTTTCAATGTCGGACGCGGCCGTGCGCACGGCTTTTTCCATGATCACGTTGCCCACGGTGTTGCAGACGATGCTCAACACTTCGAGGATGGGAATACCGGCGCGAATCAGCGAGGACAGCGTGCGCGTGAAACGGGCCAGACAAATCTTGTGCGCGATCTGGCCGAAGATGGGCAGCTTGATGCGCAGGCCGTCCCAGAACTCGCGGCCCTTCTTGGTCTTGATGTAGGCAAACCAGGCGTAGATCAGCCCGCCGGTGGCAAACGTGATGTAGAGCAGATAATTCTGGAGAAACATGCTGATGTTGATCAGCCATTGCGTGGGGCCGGGCAGCTTCGAGCCGAAGCTTTTGTACACGTCGCCGAAGACCGGCACGACTTTCACGAGCAGGAAGACGGTGATGCCGAGGGCGACCACGGTTACGACGGCGGGATACATGCACGCGGACTTCACTTTCTTGCGGAGGCGCATGGTGTTTTCCAGATAGGTGGCGAGCCGCGCGAGAATTTCCGAGAGCAGACCGCCGCGCTCGCCTGCGCCAACCATGCAGACGTAGAGGCGGTTGAAAACTTTGGGGTGCTTGGCCAGCGCCTCGGAGAAGCTGTCGCCGCCTTCCACGCGCTGGGTCACGTCCTTGATGACGTCCTTCATCACCTTGTTCGAGGTCTGTTCGCCGAGTGCCTGGAGCGACTGCACCATCGCCAGGCCGGCGTCAATCATGGTGGCGAGCTGGCGGGTGAAGATGACGAGGTCGGAGAGGGCCACGGAGCCGCCGGCGGCCTTGCCCTTGCGGGCCATTTTTTCCTGGATGGAAATGACGAGCAGGTTGCGGTTGAGCAGCGTTGACACGGCGGCCTGCTCGTTCGAGGCGTCCATGGAGCTGCGGATTTCGCGGCCCGAACTGGCCTCGCGCGCAACGTAAGCAAATGACGGCATAATTAGTTCTTTCTGATTTTAATTTTCACCCGGCGCGACGAACCGGGCCTTGGCTGAAACATCATCGGCAGAAGGTGCGCGGGACTTCAGTAGACGGAGGACGGGGAGGAGTGTGGGAATTTTTGGAGCGCGAATGGAGCGCGGGTGTCCTCACCCGCAGCACGCCACTTAGACAGAAAGCAGTCGAAGGGTTCTTTGCGCCGTTCCCAAGCTGGGCTGCGGACGGCCGCTAAAGCAGCGCCGCCGAATCGGTGTCCAGCAGCAGCACCGCCTGCTTCTGCGTCCGCAAATAGGACGCCGGACAATGCTGGCTCACCGGCTTCTTCAACGCATCATGCACCGCCTGCGCCTTGCGCGTCTCCGGCGAGATGCAGACGATCCTCCGCACCGCACAGAGCGTCGGAATGGTCAGCGTGTAGGCGAAGCGCGGCATGTCGTTCACGTTCGGGAAATGCCCCTCGTCCACCTGCTGCTGGCGGCACTTCAGATCCAGGCTCACCAGCTTCACGCTCCACGGATCATCGAACTCCGCGACGTGCGGATCGTTGAACGCGATGTGGCCGTTCTCGCCCACGCCCATGCAGCACAGATCAATTTCCTTCGCCTGCAACAGGTCGGCGTAGCGCGCGCACTCGTCGAGCGGTTGGTCGGCCTCGCCGTTCAAGTAGTGAAACGCTTTCGGTTGCACGCGCGACTCCACGCGCTCGCGCATGTAACGGCGGAAGCTGGACTTGTGATTTCCATCCAGCCCCAGGTACTCGTCCATGTGGAAGAGCGTGAGCTTCGACCAGTCCACGCCGCCGAGCTTGATCAGCTCGTCGAGGAAACGAATCTGCGAATTGCCCGTGGCGAGAATCGCGCTGGCCTCGCCGCGCTCGGCGAGACATTGCTGCAAATGCGCCTGCACCATGCGCGCCGCGTCCTGCGCCAGATCGGCCTGCGCGGCATAGACACGCACCGGCAGTTCCTCCACTTGAAAAGTTTTGATGGGATTCAAAGCGCGCGGAATTTCCGAACAAGGTTGCGCGAACACAAGGAGGATTTCCGCAGCGCGCGGTTAG
>JANNGC010000640.1:0-12061 GCA_031380445.1 Pedosphaera sp. | reverse complement strand
GGTCTTTCGCGCCGTCATTTTTATCCGCGACCAGATGCTTCGAGTAATGCAGCGCCTCCAACGCGGTGAGCGTGTTGTTCATGTCCGAGCGGCCCGCGTCGTGGCTGTAGCCGAGTCCGCCGTCCCACGGCGAATCCATCTGGCCGCGCACGCCGAGGTCGGCCTGCATTCCGGCCACGAACCCGCGCGCCCTCCGCACCACCGCATCGTGCTTCGGGTCGCCCGCCGCGAGCAGGCCCATCATGCAGATCGAAGTATTGTAGTTCGCTAGGTTCGTCGCGTAGATGCCGCCGTCCGGCTGGACGCAACTCAGCACGAAGGCGTAGCCCTTCTTCGCCTCGGGAGAATTTTTCCAGCGCGCACCCGGTTCGCCCTGCCACGCCGAGAGCGCGAGCGCCGTGACGCTCGGGTGATCCGGCGTGGACCACCAGCCGTTGCTGTTCTGCGCGGTCTTGAGGAAGTCATTGCCCTTTTCGAGCGCGCGTTGGATTTCGTGGCGGAAGGAAACATCCGTCGCGCGAATTTTCGGCGCATCCGCCGCGTGGACGGTGGCGGCGAGGAGCAAGGCGAGCAGGGCGATGACGCGATTCATGGCGGGTGAGACTGCGGATGCGCCGCGAATGTTCAAGCTTGTGCTACTTGACCCGGATCGTGATTTCCACCTGCGCCCCCATCGGCGGCAGCCGCTCCGCGTGCGGACGATACAAATCATCATTCTCTCGCCCGGGTCGCGGGTTGTTGCTCAACGCGTCCGGATCAATATGGATGGACACGATGGAGCCGTCCCGCTGGGCGGTGAACACGCCTTCGGAAAAATTCGAGCCGTTGTAAATCCACACGCTCCGCGCCAACGCTTTGTCCGTCTCCTTGTTCAAAACCAAATCCTCTGCTCGTGCCCGGTGTTCGGAAAACAAATCCCGCCACGCCACCTCGATTTCGATCTCGCTGCCCTCGGGCAACGCCCGGTCCTCCGCGCCAAAGCGATTCGTCATCACCGTCCGCGCGCCGAGCAACAGCATGGCGAGGTGAATGTCCTGCGGCCGCGCGTCCGTGCGGAAGATGCTTTCGTGCGCCTTGCCGGTCTTGTGAACGACCACGTATTCCACCGTCTCCTCGCGCAAGTTCACCGTGGCCGGAAAACTGATGCTGCGCGCGCCCTTGTCCAGCATCACGAGGCCGACGGCGAAGTGTCCGCCGCCCAGCGCGCGCACCGGCGCGTTCGTCTCCTCGGCGGCGAGCGACCACGCAGCGAGCAACAGAACCAAGACTGAACTTTGAACTTTGAACATCGAACTCTGAACCTTGAACAAGGGATCACCCGCCGCCGCTCCCGTTCAAAGTTCAAAGTTCAGAGTTCGGGGTTCAAAGTTTCTTCCCGAAGGGATTTGAACATTGCCCGCCCGTCGCCCGTCCGCTAATCCACACCCATGCGTTTCGTGCGCCAATACCGCTTCATCCTGCTGTTCTTTCTGCTGCTGATTTTTTGCAGCGTCATGGTCGTGCGGCAGTTCGGCCTGCGCCAGTCGCGTCACGTCGAGATGCGCGAAGCCTTCATTCTCCTGCACATGCGCAACTACACCAACGAGGCGCGCGCGCTCTTCGACCGGCTGGTGCTGGAAGTGCCGAAGTACACGAAGAAAATCTCGGACAAGGAACTGCTCGACGATTTCCAGCGCACGCTGCTGCTCGTTGATCCGTATTCGAGCCAGACCAACAACCTCATCTGGAAATACCACTGGATGCTGAGCGAAGAACTCGACAAACGCTCGGTGGATCTGCTGGCCCGCGCGCACAAGCTGGCGGGAGAGAAGTAGGGCAGGGGCAGCGTGACGGTTCGTCGCTGGCGTCCTTCACGCCTTGGCCTGCCGAATCTGAACCAGCCTCTCATCCAGCCGTTTCGCCGACACGGGCTGCGGCGTTCCCAACTCCTGCGCGAAGAGCGAGACTTTGAATTCCTCGATCATCCAGCGGAACTCTTGCATCGCCTGACACGCTTCGGCGGAACGCGGCGGCGCGGCCATCAGTTGCTTCCACGCGGCTTGATACGGCGCGATCTGGCGGGCGCGCTCCTGATCCTTCGCGGGATTTAACGCCGCGCGCTCGAGTCGGGTGAGGAGCGCCTTGAGGTAGCGCGGGAGGTGCGGTAGACGGTCGAACGGAATTTCTTCGAGAAAGCGCGGCGGCAGGAGCGCGGTGAGTTCGCTGGTCAAGGGATGACCGGTCGCGACCGCTGCCGGCGCGGGCGTGCCTAGCAGGCGGAAATCCTTCAAAGCAGTAGGGCGCGGCGGCGCGGCGGTTGCGACCGGGCCGAGGCGCAATTGCACTTGCTGTCGCAGTTGAAGAATCTGCCCGACGCGCTGAATGAACGGCGGCACCAGTCCGGGCAGTCGGGCGCGGGCGGCGTCCACGGCGTTTTGAAAATGAACTGCACTCAACGCAGTCAGCGGCTCGCCAGGCAGTAGATGGCGCTTCAGATGTTCGAGCGCCGTTTCGCGCAAGACCTCGCCATCCCCCAGCGGCGCGAAGAGCAGTTCAAACGGCTTCAAGGCGCGTAAATCTTTTTCGATCCACGCGAGGTCTTTCTCAATCGCCAGTTCCACGAGGCGCTGCACGCCGTGAACGCTCGCCGAACGCGCGGCGTCCTGACTGCGGAACAGGCGCACGTTCACGTTGCCCTCCTCGAAGTGCAGGCCGGGCCAGCCGTAGAGCGGCAAGCCCGGGCCTTCGCTCACCGTCACACGCTCCGGCAAATCGCCGCAGGTCCAGCCGCGCAAGTCGAAGCGTTCCCACTGTTGCGCGACGCGCTGCCACGCGGCCGGTTCTTTCGCGGGTTCGGCCTTCACCTGCGCAAGTTGTTTGCGGAGCGTTTCCAAATCGCGCCCCGTGCCGAGCTTCTTGTGATCGTGGCTGACAATCTCGATGCGCGGGCGCAAGTGATTCGGTAGCGCGTCCGCGGGCCAGGCGGACGCCGGCACCGGCACGCCGTAACGCTCGTTCAGAAAGCGCCCAAGGTCCGCGAGGAACGATTGGCCGCTCGGCTGAAAGTCGCGCACGATCTCCACAACCTTCGGCGGGAACGGCATCAACTCACGACGAATGGATTTCGGCAGCGCGCGCAGCAACGTGCTGACCTTTTCCTCACGCAAACCGGGCACGGCCCATTCGAGCAACGAGGCGGAAGCCGTGTGCGCGAGGCTGAACGGAAGCTGGATGGTCACGCCATCGTGGTCTTCGCCGGGTGCGTAGGCGTAGGCCAGCGCGACGGGTTGGCCGCTCACCGGTAGTGCGCTGGGGAACGCCTCGGTGTCGTAGCTGGCGACCGGGCCGCCCGCGAGATCGGCTTCGTGGATGCAGAGAAAGTTCGGGTCTGTTTGCCCGCGCAGCAACCGGTTCAAATCATGCGTGGAGGAAATGTTCTCCAGATGCTTCGCGTAGAAATCGAACAGCGCCTGATCCAAATCCGCGAAGTCGGAACGGCGGACGCGCGTCTGCCAGTTCTCGATCTTCTGTCGCACGGAGCGGTTGTGGTCGAGGAAACGATAAGCGGAGTTCGCGTTGCGATCGGGAGCCGAGAGTTCCGTTTCACCCTCGTCCATCTCCGCCGTGAGCGCGGACACGCGCGAGCCGCGCGGCATGTTCTTCGGCAACAGATCATCTTCCACCAGCGCCGAGCGAATAAAGATCATCGTGGCGTCCGCTGCGTTGATATTTCCGTACGCGACCTTGCGCCGCTGCACTTCCATCCCGTGCAGCGTGATGACTTCCTCGACGAGCACGCGCCCGGCGCTCGCGCTCCAGTGCGGGGCGAGATGCGCGACTTTGCAGCAGTGCGGCGCGAGCTGGAAAATCCACTGCGGATCAATCCCCGCCAGTGTGCGCGCGAAGAGCTGCGAGGTCTCGACGATTTCACCGGCGACAATCCACTGCGGCTGAGTCGAGCGCGGCTTGGGCACGGACGGCGTGGGCTTGGGGCCGTGCTTCTTCACCAACTCGCCACGTTCAAACAAAGCCGAACCGGGGAAGACATTCAGCAGCCGGTTGCCCGCCGCCTTGTAGCTGTTGCGTTCCTCGCGCCGCGCGACGTGGCCGGTTAAGCCCGCGAGAATCGAGCGGTGGATGGCGTCGTAGCTGGCGTTGCTCTCGTTTAACTTCATCGTGCCGAGATTTTCCAGCGCGCCGTGGAGTTGCGTGTAGAGGTCCTGCCACTCGCGCATCCGCAGGTAGGAGAGAAAATGCTGGCGGCAAAATTTCCGCCGCGCGTTCTGCGTGCGGAGCCTGTCCCACTGGTCGTGAACGGCGTTCCAGATGTTGAGCAGCGCGAGGTAGTCGGACTTCGGATCGTTGAATCGTTTGTGCGCGGCGGCGGCGGCTTCGCGCTGATCGAGCGGGCGGTCGCGCGGGTCTTGAATGCTCAAGCCTGCTGCGATGATGAGCAGTTCGCGCGTCGCGTGCTCGTGTTGCGACTGGAGCAACATGCGGCCAATCGTCGGGTCAATGGGCAACCGCGCGAGGTCGCGACCAAGCGGCGTGAGTTCGCGCTGTTCGTCGAGCGCGCCGAGTTCTTGCAGCAGCGCGAAGCCGTGACTGATGGACGCGGGCGCGGGCGGCTGGACGAACGGAAAGGTTTCCACGTCGCCGAGACCAAACGCCTTCATGCGCAGAATCACTTCCGCCAGATTCGCGCGCTGGATTTCCGGCTGCGTGAACGGCGGACGCGCATTGAAATCTTCCTCGGAGTAGAGGCGGATGCAGACGCCCGCCTCGACGCGACCGGCACGGCCTTTGCGCTGGTTGGCGCTGCTCTGCGAGACCTCTTCCACGGGCAGACGCTTAGTGCGCGTGCGTGGATTGTAGCGGCTGATGCGCGCCAGTCCGGCATCAATGACGTAGCGGATGCCAGGAATGGTCAGCGAGGTTTCGGCGATGTTCGTGGCGATGACAATTTTCCGGCGCGGCGAGTTGGAGAACACGCGCTGCTGATCGCCCGCGCTCAAGCGTCCGAAGAGCGGAATGACTTCCGCCTCGCCGGAGAAGCGCCCTTCAAGTTGGTCGCTCGTCTCGCGAATGTCGCGCTCGCCGGGCATGAAGATGAGCACGTCGCCGAAATTCGTTTCCATCAGGATGCGCTCGGTCGCCTCCACCGCCGCGTCCACAAAGCTGATGTCGCCGCGCTCTTCTGAGTCCGCATCGAGCGGCTGATAGATTACCTCGACCGGATGCAGCCGCCCCGAGACTTCGATGATTGGCGCGTCATCGAAGTGCCGCGAGAACGCCTGCGTATCAATGGTCGCGGAGGTGACGATGAGTTTGAGATCGGCACGGCGCACGAGCAGCCCCTTCAAGTAACCGAGCAGGAAATCAATGTTCAACGAACGCTCGTGCGCCTCGTCGAGGATGATGGCGTTATACTCGGCGAGCGTCGGATCGCCCTGCGTCTCGGCGAGCAGGATGCCGTCCGTCATCAGCTTGATGTGGGTGTGCGCGTTGGAACGATCATCGAAGCGAATCTTGCAGCCGACTTCACGGCCCCAGTTCACGTTCAGTTCCTCGGCGATGCGCTGCGAGATGGAGAGCGCGGCGACGCGGCGCGGCTGCGTGCAACCAATCATCGCCTCGATGCCGAGTCCGGCTTCCAGACACATCTTGGGAATCTGCGTGGTCTTGCCCGAGCCGGTCTCGCCCGCGATGACCACGACTTGATGATTGCGAATCGCCGCAACGATCTCGTCCTTGCGCGCCGTGATCGGAAGGTCGGGTGGATAACTGACACGCGGGACATTGATGCGCCGGGCTTCGCGCAAGGCGATGGAGGAACGCACTTCATCGAGAATGCGCCGGAGGAGCGCCTCGTGTTTGTCGGGATGATGACGGTCTTTGAGGAGCCGCACGAGCCGCGAGCCAAGCCGCACCCAGTCGTGCAGCAGGCATTGCGGCAGGAGCGCCTTCAGTTCTTCAATCCGATCATCAGCCATGCAAAGGTGGGAATGGTGACTGAGGCGAAGGCCAGAGGCGAGCAGAACGACGGAGGAGTAGCGTCCAAATTTGCCAAGGCGTCGGAGCGCGGCATTTATGCCGCTTCAACGTGGACGATGCGTTGGTGTTCGAGACCTGCGGCGCATTCGTACGGTGAAGCGGCGTGAACGCCGCACCCCGTTCCGCAACCAGCCGCAAAGAAAAAGAGCGCCGATTTGGAAATCGGCGCTCCGTGATTCAGATGAAATCAAACTCGGCTCAGATCACTCCTCAGCCGTCACGCCCAGACCACCGCGTGCGACTTGGAACGAATCTTTCCCCGCGCGGCTGCCGCCGGAACTTTTTCCGTTCTTCCAACCGGAGAGCAGCGTGGACGCTTCGGACAATTTCTTCTCCATGTCCTGCACTTGGCGCACGCCTTCGGAGGCGGACTTCCGTGCCTCGTCGCGCTCCTTCTCAGTGCGGACGAGCAGCGCCTCGATGTTGCCGCGCATCAGGCCCAGCTCGGATTCCCAATTCTTCTCGGTCGTCTGATGCGCTTCGATTTGCGCGTTCAACTGCACGGCCAGCGCCTGCTCGCGCTGCTTGCTCTCGGCGAGAAGCGTTTCTTCCTTCAACTGCATTTCCTGGCGCAACTGCGTTTCCAATTCGCGCAACGCCCGCTGACGCGCCTCATTGGCCTCCGTCTCGCGACGGCGCAAATCCTGTTCGGTCTGCGCCTGCAACTCGGTGCGCGCATTCTCCAATTTCGACTGCCAGTGCTGGTCGCGCTGACGGGATTTGGACTGGAAGAGTTCTTCCTTCTGCTGCACCTCGGCCAGCCAGCGCGTTTCGGTGGCGCGGGCGGTGGCCTCGGCGGTGCGCTGCGTTTCCTGCTCGCGCTCGTGCATGGTCTGCTCCCACTGCGCCTTCGTTTCCGCCTGGCGCGCATCGAACTGCGCCTGCCACTGCTGTTCGCGCTGACGCAGTTTGATTTGGAAAACCTCCTCCTTCTGCTGCGCCTCGTGACTGAGACGCGCTTCGACGGCGCGCACGCGGGACTCGCTCTGCTGCTCGGCCTGCTCCTCGCGCGTCCGCAAATCTTCGGCCCACTGGTTCTGCAACTCGGTTTCGCGAGCCGCCGCCTTCGTGATCAAATCCTGTTCGCGCTGCTTGAGCTTGGCGTGATAGGCCAGCTCCTTCTGCTGCACTTCCTCGCGCAGACGCGCCTCGGTCTCGCGGGCTTGCGTGTCGAGCTGACGTTCCATTTCCATCTCGCGACGGCGCAACTCCTGTTCGGCCTGCGCCTGCACTTCGGCGAGGCGGACTTCCGCCTGTGACTGCAACTGCTGCTCGCGCTGCTTGAGGCGGGCTTGCGCGGCCTCGTCACGCTGCTGCAATTCCTGGCTGCGGCGCGCGTCCACTTCGCGGGCGCGGGCTTCCAACTGCCGCTCCAGTTCCGCCTCACGACGGCGTGAATCCTGTTCCACTTTGCTCTTCTCCTCGGCGACGCGGGCGTCGGCGGCGAGCGCAAGTTCCTGTTCGCGCTGTTGCAGACGGTGCGAGAAGTTGTCGTCCTGCTGGCGCAACGCTTTCTCGTGCTCCAGACGCTGACGTTCCAAGCGATGCTGTTCCAGACGCGCCGTTTTTTCCTGTTCGCGCGCCGCGTCGTCCTTGGCCTGCGCCAACTGACGGGAGAAGGATTCGGCCTGATGCTTCAACTGCGATTCCACCATGTCGCGGGCGTGCAAGGATTCCTTCAAGTCGTGCGACAACTTCGCGTTGGCTTCCACGCCGGCCAGTTCCGCGTCGGCAATCTGGCGGCGGAGATGAATGACCTGCGTCTTCGCGTCCTCGGAAACTTCGAGCAGCTTCTTGTGCTGCTCCTGCATCAGGGCGGTGCGTTCGGTTTCGGCGGCGGTGCGCTGCGTGTCGAGTTCCTGGCGCAAGTTCGTCAGGCGATCCGACCACGCGTTCTGGCGCATTTGAATCTGGCGCTCGATTTCGGACTTCTGCAAATCACGCAGTTCGTCCTTCTCGATGATGGCGCGGTTGAGCGAGTCGGCCATGCCGGAGAATTTCTCGACCCACGCGTCTTCCTTCTCCTTCAATTCCTGCTCGTGCTCGGACTGGTTGTATTGCCACTGCTCCTCGTGCTTCGTCTCCGCCGCGACGAGCGCCTCGTGCGTGGCGTGTAGTTCCGCGTCCTTCTCCAGCAGCGCGGCTTCCGCCGTGGCTTTCGCTGAAGCCAGCGCCCGGTCGCGCGCGGCAATTTGCGCCGTGGCTTCGCTGGCCAGACGTTCAGCGCGCAAAATTTTCTGACGGCCCGCGCGGATATAGAGCCAGTGCAATCCACGACCGAAGAAGCCAAGGCGATGCGCCGGGCGCTGCTGCTCGGGCTTGAAGAGTGTCGAGAAACCCAGCTCCACCATGAACGTCGGCAGGAACGCGACGATGAACGCGAGCACCGGATAAACCCAGATGCGGACCATGCTGATCTGGTCGGTGAGAATGTCGCCGCGCTCCTTGGCCGAGGCCGTGATGGACATGGGGCGCTCGCCGAGAAACAGGCCGCGCACGATTTCCACCGTGGTCGCGATACGATGCACCTGCGTGTCGCGAATCGCCGCTTCGCGCGCCTCGTAGTGGCGGTCCGCCGCCTTGCGGCTGGCGTCCAGTTCCGCGCGCACCGTTTCAATCGGACGCTGCGTCTTGAGCGTGTCCTGCTCTTTCTGCGCAGACGTCGCGAAGGCCTGATCAATCTGCGTGGCTTCCGCTGCGCCGGTTTTCACCAGCAGCGCGATGGCCGCCAGCGCTTCCTCGCGCTTGCGATCCGTCTCCTCGCGTTTGCTGCCGGAGCGGCGGTCAAAATCTTCGCGCAACTTGCGCGCGTCCGTCTCGATCTGCGCAACGCTGTCGCGGCGCTTGTTGCTCACGGCGACCAGCTCGGTCTCTTTGGTTTTGATCTGCGATTCGAGTTCCGCGACCAGCGTGGGCTTGAGAATCTTGTTCACCTCGCGCTCCGGCGGCACGCCAGGATTCACGGGTTCCTTCATGATCTGGCGGCGGAGGAAATTCGCGCCCTCGTATTCGGCCAAATCTTTTAAGTAGGTCGTTTTCGTGTTGGTGTAATCAGCGAGCTTCGCCTTGTAGGCATTCTCGATGCGCGCTTCCTCGGCGTTCCAAGTGGTGGCGCGGGACAGTTCAACTTCACGGCGCGCGCGCAGTTCAGCGATGGCTTTCGTAAGCTGTTCGGTGTCAGCAGTGAACTGCTGGATGAGCTTCGCCTGACGGAGTTCCACTTCGGACAGTTCCTTCTTCTGGTAATCCGTGAGCGTGATGGCGTCCGTGCGCGTGGCATCGTTGCGCTTGAGTGATTCTTCGAGTTCGGCCTTGGCCTTGGCCTGGCTCGCGGTCAGCTCGGCGAGCTTGCGGTCGCGGTCGGCCTTCAACTCTTCGACGGTGGCTTTGACGGCGTTGTCGTCCTTGAGCTGATTTCCCAGCTCGGCATTGAGCTGAACCATCTTCACTTCTTCCGCCGCCGCCTTTTCGAGGTGCTCGCTCGCGGGCTTCATGGCCGAACCCATTTCGTACACCGCCATGTCCTTCACGAGCTGGAAGGTCAGCAAGCAAATGAGCGGCAGGCCGCAGACCATCATCACGCCTTTGGCCCAGCCGGTGCGCGACGCGGTCCAGATGGCGAGCGGCAGCTTGAGCAGTTCGACCGCGAGAATGGTCGCGCCAATCGGCCCGATGCCGAAGAACGTCACGCCCATGCCCTGCGGCAAGCAGACGGCCTGCTGGTATTTCCAGCCCGTCGCGAGAATCACGAACTCCACCACCGTCGCCATGACGAGCAGCGGGATGGTGAAGTAAGAGATGTTTTTGCCTTTTAACTGCTGCCACAGCGTGGTGCGCGGCTCGGGCGGATTTTCTGAGTTCATAGCGGGGGAATGTTTCATGTTGGAATCTTCTGAAATGGGATCGTCATGCGCGCGCCCGGCGGAAATTCCGCGTGGTCAACCGAGACTTGAAAGTGGCGCTGCCTGTCATCACGCGCCGCTTTCGCAGCTTGCGTGCCAGTGGGATGGAGGCCGGCGAGGCCGGCTTGGTTGTTCAGTTCGCGAAGCCGGAAGCGCGGCTAAACATCGCAATGGCTGTAGTCTGGTGCTGACGAGAGCACGCCAACATCCGGCGGGTTCCGTCGCAGAATCCCACACGGCGGCGTGAGGTGCGGGCTGTCAAAAAATCGGACGTGTCCTGTGAAGCTGTCCCAGTGCGGCGGGCGGAGCGCGGGCTTTCCAGCCCGCAGCCCTGTCCACCAGTGCGAAGGTGGAAGAGCTCGCGAACACGGTTCTCCCTTTCACGTTGCTGCGGGCTGGAAAGTCCGCGCTCCGCGATAATAAAAAAAATCCCCTCCCGCCTGCGCGGGAGGGGACGCACAAGGAGAAGTCCGGTCAGTCCACCGTGCGGATGCGGAAGAACCGCTGCACCGCGTTGGTCGCGGCATTGGTGAACGAGAGCGAGTCGCCCGTCGCCGTGTTGGTCCAGAGCGGCGTCCAACTGGGCGCGTTCAGGTCGTCTTTGTAATCAATCGCGTATTGCTTGCCGGCGCGCGTGGGCCACTGGAGTTCCACGCTGCCGTTATTGAGCGCGCTGTTCGCGAAGCTCGGCGCGTCGAGCACTTCCACCGTGATGGTCTCGGTGTCGTTCTCGGCGGGCGCGCCGTTGTCGGTCACGCGTACGCTGAGGGTGTTGGTGCCGACGGCGCTGGGCGTCCAGGTGAACGCGCCCGCGCCGGTGATGCTTGCGCCCGCCGGCGGCGTGGGCAGCAGGGTGAAGGTCAGCGCCTGCGCAGGCAGATCCATGTCGCTGGCCGTGGCGGTGAAGGCGAGCGTCTGGCCGAGGTAGAGAACTTTGTCGCCGATCAGGTCGAGCACGGGCGGGGTGTTGGAACCGAGGTTGTAGAAGTTCGGCAGCCGCGGCGTGGTGCTGTCCATGAAGTAGAAGTTCACCGTGCCGTCCGGGTAACGGCCCGTGCTGAAGTTGTCCACCTGGCCGGGGAAGGCGAGGGAATCCACCACCGAGCCGTCCGGCGCGAAGAGGCCGATGGCGTCGCCGGCCTTGGCGAGCGAGAAGTTGACGTGCAGGTCCGCGCGCGGGATGCCGCCCACGGTGTTCTGGTTCGCCTCGTTGTCCGCCCACACGAGCAGGTAGCCGCCGGGCGCGATGGTGTGCGCGCCGTTGGTGGTGATGAGGTACTTGGTTTTGTTCGCCAGTTCATCCGTGAGGTAATAGCCGGCCAGGTTCACGAGGTTGGTCGTGGGATTGTACAGCTCGAACCAGTCCTCGAAATTCGAGTCCGCCGGATCGGCGAGGCTGCTCAAGTTGCTGGCCATCCACTCGTTGATGAACACGGTGATGGGCGCGGAGCGTCCGTCGTTCGTGCCGCCCGCCGTCACGTAGAAGAACTGCTGTCGATCAAACGGCTGGCCGTCGGGATACGAGCCGTAGCTGCGGTCGGCGGACAGGGCGGAGTAGTTCACGAAGTCCATGACCTGCGGCGCGTTGGTGAACAGGCGCGAGAGCGCGACGCCACCGGTGCCAGCAGTCAGGCGGAAGCTGGTGTGATATTCCGAGTTCGTGGTCTCGATTTCTTCACCATCGCAGAACACAACGAGGAACTGCGTCGGCCCGATGCTGCTGCCGACGGGGAACGACCAGTTCGTGTAGTTCGTGTAGGCGTGCGTGAGGAACAAACCTTCGAGCGAAACGGTGTTCGTGCTCGTGTTGTAAATCTCGATCCACGGCTCGCGCTCGCCGTTGTGATCAAGAATGCCGAGCGTGTTCTCCGCCTGCACCTCATTGATCCACAGCGTCTGGAACGCCGGGATGGTCGTGCTCAACAGGTTGTTCGAGCCGGGCGAGTAGGAGTTCGTGGCGGCGCTGGAGATTTGCGCCGGCACGTAGTTCGACGGCGTGATGAAGATGTTGATGTTGGTGAAGCCGCTGTTGGTGGCCGTGGTGATGAAGGCGCTGTTGCGGACGCGCATGTAGAAGTTGGTAGCCGAGTTGGTGGCCCAGTACCAGAAGCTCATCGTGCTGATCG
>JANNGC010000627.1:0-4389 GCA_031380445.1 Pedosphaera sp. | reverse complement strand
AACCCGTGCGTGTACGGCATTGATTTCCCCGACCGCAGCAAGCTGATGGCGGCGAACTATTCCCTCGACAACATCTGCAAGTATCTCAACGCGGACTCGCTGCATTACCTCTCCATTGACGGCATGGTGAAGGCGACGGGTTTGCCGCAGAACAACTTCTGCATGGCGTGCTACGACGGGAATTATCCGGTGCCGTTTGATCCTGCGACGGACAAGGAGATCATCGAGCGACGGCGCGGGAGGACGGAGACATTTGCCGAGGCGCTGGAGAAAGAGCAGGCGCAGATCCGGCTGCTGTAGTGGCTTTAGTGGGACAGGCGCCCCCGCCTGTCACCCGTCTTGCAAGCGCCCCCGCTTGCAGTTGATCGAGCGGGGCACCGGCTGGACTGCGACCGGCGCGGGCACCAGTTCCTCTATTATTTCAGCACCGTCTCCAGCACCTCGCGCCGCACGCTCAACGAAGCCGAATCGCTCACCACCGTGCCGGCGGCGTTGCTGACATAGACGCGATAGCTACCCAGGTCATCGTCCGTGATGTTCGGCAGGGTGAGCACGCGGCCGGTCGCGTCCACCGCAGGATTGGAGAGATCATGCCCGCTCTGCTGCCACGCAAAGGTGAACGGACCGGTGCCCGCGACCACGACGGAGAAACTGACCGTTTCGCCCAGCGTGGTGATGACGCGGCGCGGCGGCCCGGCGATGTAAGGCCGAAGGATGTCCGAAAAATCCGCCACCCCGTTCTCGTTCTGGTCGTTCTGGTCCTCGATTTGCATGATCCACGAGCGGAAATCGGCGGCGGCGGTTTCATCCCGGCCATCGGAGAGCCTCACTTCGCCGCGATAAACGCTGGCGAGGCGACGGCCTTTGGCGCGTGAATTTTCCACCCGGGTCAGCACGGCTGGAGCGACGAGCACGCGCCGCGCCGGGCTGACGAGCAGCCGGAAAGCGGAAGTGCGAACGGTGTCCGTATCGGCCAGGCGCGCGGCGGCGGGCGCATTCGTGATCGCGTTGGAAAGATAAAAGTCGAGCAGGCTCCCGGCGTCGGTGCGTCGGTAAATCACCGAGCCTGCCGCGTGCAACACTTCGTATT
The DNA here is from genome assembly GCA_031380445.1 of Pedosphaera sp. Lineage (GTDB taxonomy): Bacteria > Verrucomicrobiota > Verrucomicrobiia > Limisphaerales > SIBH01 > JANNGC01. The sequence goes on along the minus strand of JANNGC010000627.1, from coordinate 3,299 downwards.
CGCCATACATCTCCTCGTCCAGCAGCAGGTCCGTGGCGAATTCGCCCAGCTCAGAATTTCCCTCGCGCCGCAGATGAATGGAAAAATTTGTCCGGCTCAACCGCGTGGCGAGACTCGCCGTGTTCGGCACGGCTTCGGCGCTCAGAAACAAATCCACCGGCGCGGACAAATCCGCCGTGTCTGGCACCGTGTCGCCATCGTGGTCACTCTCGGGAATCGCGACGAAAACAGTTCCCGACTCTACGCGGCGCGGCGTGCCGCTGCCCGCGTCCAAGACCGCGTAACCCGCTTCATAAAATCCCGGACGGGCCGCGCTCGGACGGAGTTCGCCGTTGCCGAAGTGACGCCGGCCCGCGCCCGCCGTGCTAAACACCACGGAGAGATCCGACTTGCTCGTGCCGCTGCCGAGGCGGAGGGAGCGCGACGCGAGGTTCACGTTCGCTTCCTGCGGCGCTTCGGGCGGGCGGACGGCTGCGGTCGCGACCGTCGCCACGGCACTCAACGTCAGGCAAATCATCCAATTTTTCATAGGCTCGAAATTTTCTTTGGGGGAGACATCGGCGGCGGGCTGGGGCGACTTGAATGGAGTTTTCTCCACGTCAGAAATGTTTTGCTCCGGGCCACGGCGCGGAATGTGTCGCAACCGGACGGCGGGCCGAAAGATTTTTTGTGAGTCTCACCCATGCGGCTGCTACCGTGGCCCGGTGAAACTGCGCGCCCGCCTCGTCCTGGTCCTTGCGCTCGTTTTGCTGCTCGCGTTCCTCGCCGACCGCTGGCGGCGCGCGCATCTCGAATCCAGTCAGGACAAAAACATTCTCGCCGCCGCGCGCCAGCACGGCGTGGATCCCGCGCTCATCAAGGCCGTCATCTGGCGCGAGAGCAAATTTGATCCGCACGCGCGCGGCACCAAAGGCGAGACCGGCCTCATGCAAATCATGGACCTGACCGCGCGCGAATGGGCCGACGCGCAACGCCTGAATTTTTTCGCACCCGTCATGCTCCGCGATCCCGCGCGGAACATTGATTGCGGAACCTGGTATCTCCGCAAGCTCCTGCCGCGCTACACGAAGACGGACGACCCGGTGCCGTACGCGCTGGCCGATTACAACGCCGGACGCGGCAACGTGCTCAAGTGGATGAAGGACGAGGCGGTGACGAACAGCGCCGCGTTCATCGAGCGGATTGGCTTTCCCTCCACGCAGGCTTACGTGCGCTCGGTCATGGAGCGACGGGAGAAATATGCGGGGCAGTGGGGAGAAAGTTCCACATCTCAAATCCCAAACGCCAAGTGAGACCTTGGTCTGGCGCGGCCCAAAATCAGCCGCGCGTCAGCGCGGGTTTTACCTTCCGGTAAGGCCGCGTTGCGCGCGGCCCCAACTAAATCGAAGAACGAGCAACGCGACGTTCTTCGCTTCCGCCGGGCGCTGCGCGCCTGCTTTACTCATCTCTCGTCAGCGCCACCATCCGCCGCTGCAACTCCTCCTTCAGTTCCTGGCGCTGCTCGACGGTCAGTTCGCGCGGCACCGTCAGCGCCACGCCGACGTGGATGTCGCAGCGGGCGAAGGGCAGGGGGATTTGAAACTTGTCCCAGCTCCGCAGTTGAATTTTCGGATGGATGTAAACAGAGACGGGAATCACCGGCAGCCCGGTCAGTTGCGCGAGCGCGATGATGCCGTCGTGAATTTGATAGCGCGGCCCGCGCGGGCCGTCCGGCGTGATGGCCACGGCGTGCCCGCGCTTCACCCACGAGAGCAGTTCGAGAAAGGCCTGCGTGCCGCGCCGGCTCGACGAACCGCGCGCCGCGTCCACACCGAAATACTTCATCACGCGCGCGAGCATCCCGCCGTCGTGACTGGCGCTGATCAGGCAGACCAGCCCGGCCCCGTTGAGCTTCGGGCGGGCGTAGCGCTGCCAGATGAGCATGGAGAGCGCGAGGCGGTTGTGCCACTGGCTGAAGATGACCGGCGAAGAAAGGTCGCGATACGTGCCGTGCGGATCGTGAACGCGGCAGCGCCACGTCCCGGAAAAAGCGCGCAACGCGACGTAAGCGAGGAGCGCCGTCGCGTGATGATGCCACTTGAGCACGCGCGGTTTCTCAATCCGTCGCGCGGGCTTGGGAGAATCGTCCGCCACGTTCACGCGCCTTTCTTGAGCGCGGCGCGCACGAGTTGTTCCACGCCAGCTTGTGCGCCGAGCAGCGCCTGCGCGCCCCGCACGGCTTCGTGCGCGTCGGGCTGCTTGAAGCCGAGCGCGGTCAGCGCGGCCACGGCGTCGCCGAATTTTTCATCTTCGGGCGAGAGCGCGGCGCGCGGGCCGGCGGGTTCGAGCGCGGCGGATTTGCCGAGCTTGTCCCGCAGTTCCACCACGATGCGCTCGGCGGTCTTCTTGCCCACGCCGCTGACTTGCGAGAGCGCCTTCACATCGCCCAGCGCCACCGCGCTGCGGAGCGCGCTGATGTTGATGCCGCTCAAGATGTTCAGCGCCGTCTTCGGTCCGATGCCGCTCACGGCGTGGATTAACAGGCGGAACATGTCCCGCTCGGCGGCGCTCATGAAGCCGTAGAGCACATGCGCGTCCTCGCGAATCGAGAGGTGCGTGAGGATCAGAATGTCGCCGCCGCGCGCCGGGAGTTTGTCGAAGGACGAGAGCGGGATGAGCAGTTCGTAACCGACGCCGCCGACCTCGACGGTGATTTGCGTGGGGACGGATTCAACCAGTTTGCCGCGAAGAAAAGTTATCATGAAAAAACGGGCGTCACACACGCTTGGGCTGTTCGAGACTGTGGCGCGAGTTGGTCTGCATGAAAGCGAGCGCGAGCGCGAGCGCATCGGCGGCGTCGGCCTCGGGCGGCTCGGGCAGGTTCAACATGCGCTGGACCATTTTCGCCACGGCGAGCTTCTGCGCCGCGCCGTAGCCGACGACGGCCTGCTTCACCTTGCGTGGTGCGATTTCATAAATCTCCAGCCCCGCCTCCGCCGCCGCGACCAGGCTGGCCCCGCGCGCCTCGCCCATGATGAGCGCGGTCTGAAAATTCTGCGCGTAGAAGAGTCCTTCCACCACGCAGACCGTCGGCTGGTGCTGCTGAATTTGCTCGCGGATGGTGCGCGCGATTTGCGCCAGGCAGCGCGAGCGTTCCCACTTCGCCGGGCAGCGCACCGTGCCGTGTGCGAGCGCCGTGAGCTGCCGTCCCGTCACGCGCAGCAGCCCGAAGCCCGTGCCGCGCACGGAGGGATCAATGCCGAGAATGATGAAGTGCGTGGTGGAAACGCGCGCCGCCACTTCCGGCGCGCGGGGCGGGG
>JANNGC010000584.1:0-2763 GCA_031380445.1 Pedosphaera sp. | reverse complement strand
CTTGTTCCAAGGCATAGGTGCCTTAGAAGTGTTACCCAGGCTGTGAGTCTAAAGTGTCACCCAAGGTGTGAGTCCGTGCCCTCTGTCGAACCCACTTTCGAGCGAAGCGAGGCGAGCAGAGCGAGCGTTCTCCCCTTGTTGCTTGGGGAAGATGCTCGCGGCGCTCGCACCCCGACTCGGAGTCGGGGTAGAGTCGGCTCGACGGAGTCTCGCCCCACCCTGCGGGTTTTGGGAAAGCGTGGCCATGAATCGAGGTCTATTTCACCAGCTTCAACACCAGCCGCTCCGCCAGTTCCGCCGCCGCGTTTTGCAGCGCGGTCTTGGCGGCGGTTTGTTCGGCGATGTCCACGGCCACGCTGGTCTGGCGGTCGGCGGTGATGAGTTTGCGCGCGCTCATGTCGTGGACTTTCACTTCCACGCGCGACTTGCAGGAGATGAGGTTGCCTTTGCGCAGGCCGAGCGCGCTGAAGGCTTCGCCGGTAATTTCCACGTCGGCCTTCTCCTTGGATTTCTCATCCACGATGGTGAAGCCGCATTGCTGGAGAATGAGCAGCAGTTCCGTCTGCGCCGCTGGGTCGCGAGCGGGCGTGCCGAAGTGGACTTCGGGAATGGTCACGGAAACGGTCGGCAGCTTCTCCCCTTTGAGTTTCTTCTTCAGCTTCTCGACGCGTTCCTCGCGCGTCTCGACTTTGGCCACGAGCGTGTCGCCTTTGCTGGCGATGGTTTTGGCAATTTTGCCCGCGAGTTCAGTGGCTTGATCGCTGAGGGAGGAACTCGTGGCGGCCTTGCTGATCTCGCCGAAGACGCGACTGGTCTCGGTGCTGATGATCTTCGCGACGATCATCCGCTCCTTATCGACGATGAAGACGCGGCCGGTCACGAGCACCTTCGCGCCAGTCAGGTGGCCGACCTTCGCGGCGGTGTCGGCGGAGACGGTGCCGGAGAGGCCAAGCTCCTGCTCGCCCAGCGCCTTCTCCAGTTCCGCGCGTTCCACGAGGATGAGACCGTCGCTGGCCGAGAGCGTGGCATTGATGAGCGTGGCGACTTTCGGCCCGAGGTCACGCACCGCCTCGTCCTTCGACTCGAAGTCGAATACGGCCACGGTGAGCACCGGGTCTTTGGCCTGCGCGGCGGCGACCGCGAGCAGCGCGGTGAGGAGGGTGAGGAATGTTTTCATAAATTGTTCCTGTTCAAGGTCCGGTTTCAGTCAGCGGCAAATGGGGAGCGACGGCCAGGCGCGCGAGTTCCAGCAGCTTTTCCTGCGCGAGCGGTTGCGTGGCGAGACCGGCGACCAGTTCGCCCGCCGCCGTCACGACGCGCGCGCCGCTGACCGGGCGAATGATCACCGCCGAGCGCAGCGCGTTCGGAGCGCGGACCGCCGAGTCCGCGCGTTCATAATTCGCCGGTAGCAACAGCACATTCACGCCACGCGCCGCCAAGGCCGCTGCTCGCTTCTGCACGTCTCGCGGTGCCGCTTGCTTCACATCGAACGGCCCCAGAATGGCGAGCCGCCCGCGCCAGGTTTCAAGCCGCGCGCCCTCCGTCAGGTCATCGAACTCCACCTTGAGCGCGCGCAGCAGCGGGGTGAGTTGTTCATGCGGATCAAAAATCCCCGGCGGCTTGTCGCCCGCGATGACGGCCAGTTGCTTCAGCAGGTTCGTCGGATAGACCGTGACGAGCGTCTGCCCCACAGCCCTGTCCGCGTCATCGAGCCAGCGTACTTCAAAGCGGGTCACAGCGCGCACCTCGGGAAATTTCAGCCGCGCGGTTTCGAGCACCGTCTGCCCGCCGAGCACGGTGAGCCGCTTCCACGGTTCCGATTCGGCGACGGGCATTCGCGTGGCGGAACTGAATTGAAACAGGCGCGTCTTCAACGAAGTCTCGATGGCGCGCTCGCCCGAATTGCGGAAGGTGATTTGAACTGCGCGCGCCTCGCCGCCGAAGACGGCGGGCGGCTGCTCGGGATGGAGAAGTTCGAGTTGAGCGAGGGCGCGGCTGGCGAACCCAAGAAGCAGCACGCCCGCGAGCGCCCTTTGGACTGCGGTGGCAAGCGGAGCGCGACACCGCTTTGGTCCGCACGCCCGCAAGTGCGAAAGCGCCGTCGCCGCTCCGCTCTGCCGGCGCAGTCCAAAATGGTTTCGCGCCGGTTTCATAACGCCCCCGCCAGCGTGGCCGCCTCGATGCGATAGCCGCCTTGCGCCGAGGAGCCATCACCGCTCGACCAGACGAACCGCTCGCCGGTGACGATGACGTGGCCGCGCGCGTCCGCCAGCACTTCGCACGATTCGCCGTTCAACGACACGCGCCGGCCGCTGAAGGTGATGACACGCTGGCAGCCTTGCGCGCCGCAGAGCCGCACATAGAGCGGTGCGCCTTGGCCAGCCGAAGCGTGCTCCGCGAGCACGAGACGCGGCGTGGAGCCATCGAACACCACGGCCTCCAATTGATCCGGGAACAGCGCATTGAGTTCGGAGAAAAGTTTTTGCGCATCGGCGAGATCGTTGCGCGGTTCAATGCGGCCCGCACGCCAGTGGTTGAGCGCGAGGACGATAAGGACGCAGGCCGTGGCCAGTCCGGCGGACCAAAGGGCGATGCGTCTGACAGGTGGGTGCGCTCGCGCCGCGAGCGCATGGCCTCGCAGCGCGAGGCCAGCCACCGTGTCGCCCGCGGATTCCTTCCACTCCTGCTCGCTGCGCTCCGGCACGCGGGCGCGGCGCAGCAGTTCGTTCAAATCGGAGTCATTCACGCGCGCCTCCTTTCGCC
>JANNGC010000512.1:0-2245 GCA_031380445.1 Pedosphaera sp. | reverse complement strand
CGCGTGGTGCTCACGGCGGCGCACGTCGTGTTCAACGATTACGCGCTGGCCTTCGTGCCGAACGACGCGGTGAAGTGGTTCTTCCAGCGGCAGGCCGGCGAGTACGAACCCGCACCGCAAACCCCGCGCGGCTTCGTCGTCTCCTCCGGCTACGCGGCGCAGCGGCAGGCCGACGCGTCGCCGGGATTGTCCGGCACGGCCTCGCGCGATCTCGACATCGCGGCGCTGTACTTTGGCGAGTCGGCGGGGCGAGGCGGCTTCAGCGGCTACCTCGTGTCGAAGCCCGGCGAGGAGTGGTTGCAAATCGCGACCTCCGCGAGCCTGGCCGGCTATCCCGTCGAAGGCATCCCGGCGCAGAATCGCGGCAAGATGCACCGCACGGAAGATCAGGCGGTGAGTTGGAGCGTGGTGTCGAACCAAGTTTATGCCACCACGGACATCAAGAGTTACCCCGGCAACAGCGGCGGGCCGATCCTCGTGCAGTTGGCGACGAATGTGAATTACTGGCCGGCGGCGGTCTATCTCGGCGGCAGCGGCAACACCATCGCGCGCGCCATCGACGCGCTCGCCGTCGGCTTGATCAACACCGCCGAAGTGCTGGGCAACGCGGGCGGCAACAACACCGGCGGCGAGCCGCCGCGCCGCGCCACCGATTGCCCGACGTGTTCGCCGCTGATCTACGGCGTGCTGGAAGTGAGTTTGCAGCCCACGAACCTCGGCACGCTGGGCGGTGGTTATCGTTTCAAGAACGCGACCAACGGGGTGATTTATCGCGAGCCGTTCAACCGCTTCTTCGTGCTCGGCAACGTGCCGTGGACGATTGAGTTCCTGCCCGCGCCCTACACCATCGCGCCGACCAACCGCACCATCACCACGACGGCGGGCCACACCAACAAGACGACTGGACTCTACAAGCAATGGGGCCAGCTCGCGTTCAGCGATGGCAACCTGCGGGTGCTCGGTTCGAGCAGCGCGGTCTATCGCATCGACTTCAAGCCCGTGCTGACCACGAACGTGTGGACGCCGGTGAAGACGCAGACCCTGAGCGGCGCAGGCGTGACCTTGACCAACCTCGTGCCCGGCGCGAGCAATGGCTTCTTCCGCGCGGTGCTGCTGCCGTAGAGAATCTGCGCTCGTAACCGGAGCGGCGCGTTTCCGTTTCATCTGCGGACAGGATGCGCCCAGCGGAATTTGCCGTGGCGAGTGACGCCCGGGTGGGCTACAGCAATCATGTCCTTGGCTCCGATGAATCTTCTGCGACCACATGGTTTCGTGACCGGCGTGCCAATGCTGTCGGCGCTGCTCTGCGCCGCGTGGCTCGCGCTCTTGGTCTGCCCGGCCACGGCCGCGTTGCCGGGCGCGGGACTTTTCAACAATCCGCCTCCGCTCCTGCCGTCGCCGCCGGCGGCGTTGCGCGTGAACCTGGAGCCGACGAACATTTTCCCGCAGTGGCGGCTGGCCCGTGAGTCCGCGTGGCGCGACAGCGGGACGGTGCTTTCCGGCCTGGCCGCCGGCGTGTACCCGCTCGAGTTCAAACCGGTGAGCGGCTTCCTCGAACCAGTGCTGGCGGTGGCGACCGTGGTGGACGGCGTGACGAACGAGGTCTCGTTCACCTACTCGAATTCCCTCGCGTGGCAGATCGGCTCGCTCACCGTGGTCATCCGCCCGACGTTGCTGGCCACGGCGGCGGACGTGGGTGCGCGCGGCCAGTGGCGGCTCGCGGGCGCGGGCGTGTGGCTCGACAGCGGCGCGCGGCTCGACGGACTGGCGGCGGGCAGTTACGCGGTGGAATTCAAGCCGGTGAGCGATGCCGCTTGGCACGCTCCGGCGGGAACGAATGTGATCGTGGGCGCGAACCGCGAGAATTTTTTCACGGGCCATTATCTTCTCACGAACACCTTCCCCGCCGACGAACCGCTGGAGCTGGATTTCAATTCCCAGGTCCAGACGGGGCACGGTACCGCGCCGTCGTACGCCTACACCGGACAGTTGCAAACGGACCTCGGCACGGGCAGCGGCGTGGTGGTGAACCAGGCCGTCGTGCTGACAGCGGCGCATCTGGTGTTCGATGACGAGGCGCTGGCCTTCGTGCCGATCAGCGGCGTGCGGTGGTTTTTTCAGCGGCATCCCGGCGCGCTCGAGCCGCCGCCGATCATGCCGCGTCTGATGAACGTGCTGGGCGGTTACGCGACACAGCGCACGCGGAATCTCGATGTGGCGGCCCTCTATCTCAGCCAGCCAGCGG
>JANNGC010000508.1:0-6993 GCA_031380445.1 Pedosphaera sp. | reverse complement strand
ATCATCATCGCCCCGAGCATCAAGACGGAAGGCAAGCTGTTCCAGACCGTGCAGAGCGTGGGCATGGGCACGCGCTGAGTTCCCGTTCTGGTCGGAAAATATTTCGCCCGGCTGATGTGCATCAGCCGGGCGTTTTCGTTTTCAAATGAGTGGGGCCGGCGTCTCGCCTGGCATTAGTCCGACGGGCGTCCCGCCTGTCGAACCACCAAGCGGGACGCCCAGTGGACGGGAGGCAGCCGAGACGGCTGCCCCACTACTTCGTTCAGAACAATTCGCCCGGCAGGAAGAACCGCTTGAGTTCCGCCGCCGCCGCTTCCGCAGAATCCGAGGCGTGGCAGACGTTCACCATCACATCCACGCCGAAGTCGCCGCGGATCGTGCCCTTCGCCGCCTTCTTGGAATCCGTCGGCCCGAGCAAGTCGCGCACGAGCGTCACGGCGGATTCGCCCTCCAGCGCCACGGCGATGACCGGCGTGCGCTGCATGAACTGCTGCACCTCGGGGAAGAACGGCTTGGAGGCGATGTGCGCGTAGTGCTCCTGAAGCACCGCGTCGCTGGCGCGGAACATTTTCACGCCGCGCAGGCGCAGGCCGGCGGCTTCAAAGCGGGAGGTGACTTGCCCGACGATCCGCTTTTCCAGCGCGTCGGGTTTGAACAGAATCAATGTTGTTTCCAAAGACATGGGGCGTGTGGGTACCGGAGCCGTCAAGAATGGTCAATGGCCGTGTTGGTCGCGTAACGCCGGCTTTCCAGCCGGCAGGTGGCGAGACTTTCCGGTCTCGCGTTCCAAAACTTGCCTATGTCGCCCGGCGTGTTGGTCCAGACGAACGCCGCCGGAGTTTGGAACGGGAGGTTGGAAAACCTCCCCACCTGCCAACACGAATGTCGGCGTTACGTCGCCCGGCGTGCCGGGTGATGAAGAATCACCACGCTTCCCCCGTCCATCGCAGGAGAATTATTTCCATGAAAACCCAACTCCTTCTCACCCTCGGTCTGGCCGGGCTGGTCTCTGCGCTGTCCAGCGGCTGCGTGGTCGCGCTCGGCAACAAGGTGCCGGAGAGCAAGCCCACGCTCGGCAAACAACTCACCGACCTGAAACAGGCCCGCGACACCGGGGCCATCTCGGAAGAGGAATATCAGGCCGCGAAGAAACGGCTGGTCGAGGGAAAGTAGCCCCTCGCCCCTACGGCCGGGCGTCGAGCCGCCGGATGATTTCCCCGGTCAACACTTCGTAGGCCGACGCGCCCGCACTGTATTTGTCGTAGTGAATGATCGGTTTGCCGTGGCTCGGGGCTTCGGCGAGGCGCGTGGTGCGCGGGATGACCGTTTCAAAAACCTTGTCGCCGAAATGCTTGCGCACTTCCTCCACGACCTGCTGCGAGAGGCGCGTGCGGCCATCGTACATCGTCATCACCACGCCGAGCAGGTCGAGACCTGGATTCACGCCGTTGTCGCGGAGCTGGCCCATGACGCGGTGAATCATCGAGATGCCTTCGAGCGCGTAATACTCGCACTGGAGCGGGATGAGCAGGGCGTCCGCCGCTGCGAACGCATTCAAAGTCAAAATGGCCAGCGACGGCGCGCAATCAATGACGATGACGTCGAACTGCCCGCTCGCGCGAATCGGCTCCAGCCCGAGGCGCACGCGATGCAGATGGTTCTCCATGCGCGCCAGTTCCAGTTCTGCGCCGCACAAGTCCACTTCGCTGGGAATGATCGAGAGCCGGTCGAAGGCGGTCTTGAGAATTTTCTCGTTCAACGTGCCTTCGCCGAGCAGCGGCCCGTAGGCGCTGGCACCCTCGGTCTTTTCCAGGCCCACGCCACTGGTGGCGTTGGCCTGCGGGTCAATGTCGAGGAGCAGGACGTTCTTGCCGACGGAGGCGAGGCAGGCGGAGACGTTCACCGCGGTCGTGGTTTTTCCCACGCCACCTTTCTGGTTGGCAACGGCGATGACTTTGGTCGGCACGGGGCGGATTAAAGGGGCAGCGAAAGTGGCGCGCAAGATTTCACCGGCATTCTAGTGGGGCAGCCGTCCCGGCTGCCGCCTGTCCACTGGCCCTCCGGGCTGGTGGTTCTTCAGCCGGGACGGCCAAAGGACTGTGGCAGGCGGACGCCTGCCCCACTAAGACCGGTCACCGCGCAGCCCGGTGCTGCTCCAGCCAGGCGGCCAGAAAGATGGTGAAGCGGGCCTGCGCTTCTTTCGTGATATGCGTCATGTCCTCGTAGTCCGCTTCGGTCTGCGGTGGAAGATTTTCCAGCAAGGTGACATGCGGATGACGCGCGGCCAGCGCGTGAAGAAACTTCATCATGTCCTCGCGAATCTTCGGATCAAGCTGGAGGGCAAACTTGGGGTTGAACTGCCCGGCCACCAGCACGACGGACTGGCCCAACTGTCCGGCGCGCATCACAAAATCTTCCAGCGCGCGCTGGTGAAACTGGCTTTCCGCATTGATGACGTAAGGCGCGGCCAGATTGGTCCGAAGCACCGGGGCGTGGGTTTCTGGTTTCAACTCCGTGAGGGCCGGACCGAAGAGACGTTGCGCCAACACCTCGCGCAGTTGAAACACCGGCAGCATCTGTCCCAGTAATCCGCAGCCCCAGCGTTCGCGCGGGATGAACTTCAGTCCGCCGCGCCGGATGAGGTCAGGCAAAGCTTGCGCGGTGAAAAAATTCGGAGCCACCTCCGTCGCCGAGCCGCCGTAAAAATTCAATTCGCTCAGGTAGCAAACCACCAGCGCCGGGCGCGTCCGCGCCACCATCGGCTGCAACAGTAACAAGTCGTACGCCCGCGCGCCGGGGTAGTGAAAATCATGGGCGCGCAGACGCGGCGCGAGCCGCGAGGTCAGTTGTGCCTCGTCCACTTGCGCGCGCATCTGGCTGCTGCCCATCAGCGCCACGCTCGGGGTCACGGACTGTTCGCGGGCGAGAAGGAGCTTCAGGTGAAAGCGCGCCAGGTTTTGCGTCTGCTGGCCCTGCCACATCAGCCCCCAGAACAGCGCGGTGCGCTGGGCCTGGGCGAGCCAGAGATTCAAGGCGAGAAAGGCCACGACGGAATGCGCAAGCCACGCCCGGTGTGTTGCCGTCAGCCGTCGCATCAGGAAATGCGCCAGCGCCCAGGCGAGCAGCAGCGTGATCAGCAGAAGTGCTTCGCGGAAGCGCGCGTGAACAAACGTCGTCGGTGAAACAATTTTCCCCTCGCCAAGCCGCAGGAGCGCGGTCGCGTAGCGTTGGCCCAGTGCGTCCGCCAGCGCGTGACCGGCGACAGCATAAAAACACCATCCGAGAACCACGACCGTCGAGGCGATGATGAGCAACCGCTTCATTCAGAATTGAAAGTAGATGAACTGCGCGTTTTCAAAAACGCCGAATGCGAGAATGGACGCCCCGGCGACGACCACGGCGGTCACCTGCCAGCCCGTCGGCCACAGATGAAAGCGGTCCATGTCCTCCGATTTCCACTGGCAGAGCAGGGCCAGCGCGCCGAGCAGGAACACCGGCCACGCGTAAGGACTCAGGCCCGTTGGAAAATGAAACTGCGTCAGCGCGCCGAGATAATTCTGGATGGTGGAAAATTGCACCGGACCAGGCATCGCACCGGCGCGAAAGAGCAGCCACCCCGCGCAGAGGACGTGGAAGAAGGCGACCGTCGCCAGCACGCGGCCCGCTCGATGCAACCAAGTGGCGGGCGCGGAGATGGTCGGAGCGTTCGCCGCCTTGCGCGGCCAGACGCGCTGGAGAACCAGCAGCATTCCGTGATACGCGCCCCACAGCACATACGCGATGCCCGCGCCATGCCAGAGACCGCCGAGCAACATCGTCACCAGAAGATTGGCGCAGGTGCGCGCCGGACCACGGCGGTTTCCGCCCAGCGGGATGTAGAGATAGTCGCGCAGCCACGTTGAAAGCGTGATGTGCCAGTGCCGCCAGAACTCCGCCGGGTTCGTCACGAGATAAGGCGCGCGGAAATTCACCGGCAGTTCAAAGCCCATGATTTTTGACAGGCCGCGCGCGATGTCCGAATAGCCCGAGAAATCGCCGTAAATTTGAAACGCGAACGCGTAGAGCACGAGCCACGCATTCGCATCGGCATAGAGCGGTGTGCTGCCGGAAAAGCCCGCGTTCACCAGTCCGGCCAGCCGGTCGGCGATGACCACCTTCTTCACGTAGCCGAGCAGCATGAGCCACACCCCGGTCATCACCTGGTCGGCCCGGATCGTTCTCGGGCGCGCGCATTGCGGCAGGAGAAAGGACGCGCGCACGACCGGTCCCGCCACGAGGTGCGGAAAAAACGCGACGAACAAAAGGAAGACCACCGGATCGCGCGTGGCTTTGATCTCCCCGCGATACACGTCAATCGTGTAGCTCATGGAGAGAAACGTGTAGAAGGAGATGCCCACCGGCAGCAGCACCTGCAGCACGGGCGGCGAGGCGTTCATGCCGAAGGCGGCGAGCACTTGCGCGAAGCTGTCCGCGAAAAAATTGAAATACTTGAAGGCGCACAGCACGCCGAGATTGGAAATGAGACTGAAGGCCAGCAGCCAGCGGCGCTTGTTCCGGTCCTCCTGCCGCTCCATCCACAACGCGCAGAAGTAGTCGAAGAGCGAGGTGAAGATGAGGAGGAACAGGAAGCGCCAGTCCCACCAGCCGTAGAAAAAATAACTCGCGCCCAGCAGGAACAGGTTTTGCGCGCGCAAAGGCAGCCGGTAGTAAAACAGCAGGAAGACGCCGAGAAAGACGAGGAAGGTCAGCGAGTTGAAAAGCATGTCGCAGGCATCTTGAGTTCGTTCGTGCGGCGAGCTTGCCTGCGGGGGCGGGCGCGGGCAAGCGCGCCGCCCTTCTGCAAGAACGGTGTCGAGCTGCGCCCCGTTTCTCCGCCGTCACCAGAACTTTCCTTGCCGCCCCAGCAGTGCGGTTCTACCGTCGCGCCCCCATGAGCGAAGTATTGGTCATCGGACACCGGAACCCCGACACGGACGCCATTTGCTCCGCGATTGCCTACGCGGAATTCAAGCGCCGCACCGGCCTGCCCGAAGCCGTGGCCGCGCGCTGCGGCGACACCAACGAGCGCATTGATTTCGTCCTCGCCTCCTTCGGCGTCCCCGCGCCGCGCTTCGTCGCTGATGTCTCGCCCAAAGTCCGTGACGTGATGATTTCCGAAGTCGTCAGCGTGCTGCCCACCGCCACTGTGGCTGAGGCGCTCGGCGTCATTGACGAGCATAATATCCGCGTGCTGCCCGTGCTCGAGGACGGCGTGTGCCGCGGCCTCGTCTCGGTCATGAAGATGACGCGTTTCTTCTTCCCCACGCCGAGCCGGCTGTTTGATTCGCGCCGCGTGCTCGCGTCCATTGACAACCTCGCTGCGACGGTCGGCGCGCGCGTGGTGTTCTCCGTCAACCCCACGGTGGAAGAAGACCTCGTGCTGATGATCGGCGCGATGAATCTCGATTCCTTCGCCGAGCGCCTCGGCAAATACGACCACAAGAAACTCATCGTCGTGGTCGGCAATCGTGTGGACATCCAAGACCTCGCCATCCGCGAGAAAGTGCGCTGCGTGCTCGTGACCGGCGGGCTGCCCGTGTCGCAGGCGATGGTGGATTACGCGGAGAAGCAGGGCGTGACGCTGCTCATCTCGCCGCACGACACGGCCACGACCACGATGCTCTGCCGCGCGGCCATCACCGTGAAACACATGATTCACGAGGAATTTATTTCGCTGCGCGAAGACGAGTCGCTGACCGTGGCCGAGCACAAAGTGGCGGCGTCGAACTTCCAAGCCTTCCCCGTGGTGGACGCGAACAACCGCACCATCGGCGTGCTCTCGAAGTCCGACTTCCTCAAGACGGTGAATCGCAAACTGATCCTCGTGGATCACAACGAACTGTCGCAGGCTGTGCTCGGCGCGGACCAGGTGGAGATTCTCGAAATTCTCGACCACCACCGCATCGGCGCGCTCACCACGCGGCAGCCGATCCTGTTCATGAACGAGCCGGTCGGCTCGACCAGCACCATCGTGGCGGACTGTTTTTTCCGTTACGGCGTGGAGTTGCCGAAGCCCATCGCGGGCTTGCTGCTCGCGGGCCTCGTCTCCGACACGCTGAACCTCACCTCGCCCACGACCACGGCGCGCGACAAAGAGATTCTCGGCAAGTTGGAAAAAATCTCCGGCGTGAACGCGCGCGAATTCACGGAGAAACTTTTTGCCTCCGGCTCGGTGCTCACCTCGAAGCCCGCGCCACAGGCCATCACCACCGACTGCAAGGAATACGAGGAACTGGGCCGCACCTTCAGCGTGGCGCAGATCGAGGAGATCGGCTTCGACCAGTTCTGGAAGCGCAAGGCCGACGTGCTGACCGCGCTGGAGAATTACCGGCACGACCGCAACTACGCCTTCTCCGCGCTGCTCGTCACCGACGTGGTCACGCAGACCTCGCTGCTCCTCATCGCCGGCACGCAGGCGCTGCGCGACCAGATTGATTATCCCGAGAGCGAGCCGTGCATCTACGAACTGGCCGGCGTCGTCTCGCGCAAGAAACAGTTGCTGCCGTATCTCACGCACTGTCTGGAGAAGATGAAGTGATGAGGCCTTGGGGCAGCCGGGACGGCCACCGAACTTAGGCAGGCGAGACCACTGCCCCACTACTCTGAATCTACCTTGCCTCCGCTCCGTCAGTTTCCCGACGCTGCACCCATGCCAACAACGATTATGAAAACGACGCTGCTCCTTGCGCTCGCGCTCACCGCCTCGCTCGCCCATGCCGAGAACTGGCCCCAATGGCGCGGCCCGAACTTCAACGGCTCCAGCACCGAGAAAAATTTGCCCGCCGAATTCAGCAAGTCGAACAACGTCGCGTGGCGCACGCCGCTGCCCGGGCCGTCCGGCGCGACACCCGCCATTTTCGGCGACCGCGTGTTCGTGAACTCGATTGATGCGGCCAAGAAATCCCGCGTCGCGCTCTGTCTCGACCGCAAGACCGGCGCGGTGCTGTGGCAGCA
>JANNGC010000451.1:0-5398 GCA_031380445.1 Pedosphaera sp. | reverse complement strand
GTTGTTGAAGATCCAGTTCCATTCGAAGCTCGAACCTTCCGCCTGGAAGTAGCCCCCGCGATCTTCCGGGCAACGGAAGATGACCGAGTTGCTGGAACTCAATTGCGGCGCGAGCAAATCGCAGATGCGCGGCAGGGCATTGTTCGTGTCCACCGGCGTGGTGGGGCGTTGCTCGGCGGAGGGCAGTCGGCCGTCGTGTTCGTCCGCATACACCGCGACCGCCAGACCGATCTGGCGCAGGTTGCTCACGCAGTTGATGTCGCGGGCCTTGCCTTTCGACCGGCTCAACGCCGGCAGCAACAGGGACGCGAGAATCGCGATGATGGCGATGACTACGAGCAGTTCAATGAGCGTGAAGGCGCGCGGGCCGGGGCGGGAATGTATCTTCATGGACGTGCGGGTGAACCACCGGAATTCTCGAACATCTTGCGCCGCTCGTTGATCATCTGGTTGCGCTGCAAACGCTGCTCGGGCGTGGAATCGCGCAAGCCGGAGGTGAAACGTTCCATGATCTGCTGGCGCATCTGGTCCTGCATTCCGGGGTTCTGCTGCATCATCTGCTGCGCGGCCTGTTGCATGGCCGGGGCGCGCTGCTCGGGCGGCAGCTCGCGGATTTTCTCGAACTGTTCGCGGCGTTCCCGGGCCTTCTCCTGTTCCTCGGGACTGAGCGTGGCGAGGCTCGACTCGAATTGCTTTTGCGCCTCGGCCTTCTGCTCTGGAGTGGTGGAGCTCATGGGATTCAAGCCGGGCCGGCCCATGAACGGCGCAGGCGTGAGCAGGTAGAACACCGTCCACTTGCGTCGCACCTGTTTCGCGACCTGGGCGACGGCGTCGGGCAGCGTGGCCTGCGTGAGTTTGAGCGTCACCAGACCCGGCGTGCCGTCCTCCACCACCACGCGATCGGAGGAGGCACGGTTCAAGCTTTGCGCGGCGAAGGCGGCATCCCGGGCAGTGAACTGCACATTCACCAAGCGGTTCTCGTCACGGATCGCATTGCCAAAAGGCCCAGCGAACCGAAACGCCGGTTGATCCGTCCACGACTTCCACGGGCTGTCGCCCGGCGATTTGCCGGACTGCGCTGTGGCCTTGAGCTGCTGGAGCGTCGCGCCACGGGAGTAAATGGGATACACCGCCAGCGCGCGCGACGAAGTCTGTTCACCGATGATGCGCAGCACTTCCTCCAAAGGCACTTTGCGGACATTCAACGTCACCGCGCCTTTCACGGCGGGGCCCACTATGATGTCCTCTCGCGTCTGCCATTCGATCTGACTGATGACTTCGACGAGGTCCGCGTTGCGGACGTTGAGCGTGACCAGATTCGAGCGCGCGCGCACCGCGAGGAACACGCCGTAAGCCAGCACGGCCCCCAAGAGAATCAGTGATAACAGTCGCCAGGATTTTTTCATAAACCGATGCCGAGTTTGGCTTTCAACGCCGCTTCATCAAAGCACGAACTCCGGGCGCTGGCTCCACGGATGAGATGAGAGCGTGTCCAGACGTGATGAAACCATCCCAACACGGGATGGAGAGCGACTCCCCGCACTTCTCGCCTTGCCGATGCCGGTGTGACTTTCTCATGATGCAACGACTCGCTATGAAATTACTTTCGCTGCTCACGTCGGTCACGCTGTGCATGGCGCTCACGGGCTGCAAACCTTCCGCGCCAGCCACGGATGGCGGCACACCCGCCGCAGGCGGCGCGGGCGGCCAGCAACTCACCATCGCCTTCATGCCCAAGAGCAAGGGCAACGCTTACTTCATCGCGGCCAAGCAGGGCGCAGAGGCGGCGGCGAAGGACTTGAACGTGAAGCTCCTTTACGACGGTCCGACCGAGCCTGATCCCGCGAAGCAAAATGAGATCGTCGAGACCTGGATCACGCGCGGTGTGGATGTCATCGCCGTGGCGTGCGAGAACCGCGAGGGCATCTCGACCGCGCTCCGCAAGGCGCAGAGCAAGGGCATCAAGGTGATCACCTACGACGCCGACGCGTTGCCCGATGCGCGGAGTTTTTTTGTGAACCAGGCCACGCCCGAGGGCATCGGCAACGCGCTCATGGACGAGGCCGCGCGGCTGCTCGGCGGCTCCGGCGATTATGCGATCATCACCGCCAGCCTCACGGCGGGAAACATGATCGAGTGGCAGAAGGCCATTGAGAAGCGCAACGCGGAGAAATATCCAAACATGAAGCGAGTCGCGCTGCGCCCGTGCGATGACTTGAAGGACAAGGCCTTTGCCGAGGCCACCGCAATCATGAACGCGAACCCCAGCGTGAAGCTGCTGATGAACATCTGCTCGCCCGCCGTCCCCGGCGCGGCGGAAGCGGTGAAGCAGGCGGGCAAGGTGGGCGCGGTGAAAGTCATCGGCCTCGGCCTGCCGAGCGAGAACAGGCGCTACGTGAAGGACGGCGTGACTGACACGGTGATTCTCTGGAAGGTGCAAGACCTCGGCTATCTCACCATTGAAGCCGCGGCCGCGCTGGCGCGTGGCGAACTCAAAGCCGGCGCGACCAACTTCAAATCCAAGCGGGCGGGCGACGTGGAAATTCAGGGCGACAACATTTTGCTCGGCAAACCGTTCCTCTTCACGAAAGAGAACATTGATCAGTTTGATTTTTGAACGGTGCCTGATCTTGCCATTGCAGGCGCGGGCGGTTTCGGGATAATCACGCCACCCAAAATGCCCGGCCATTCCTCCATGATGACTCAGGCCCGACGGCGCGGCCCGGCGCTGCGGCGGCGTTTGATGGCGGCCCTCTTCGCGCTGGGGACGTGGAGCGCCGGCGCGGCCGGACTCGTGGAAATCATCCACGGCTCGAACGCTCCCACTGGGATCAACATCGCGCTGCGGGCCAATGGTGGAAACCTGTCGCTCGCCAATCCGCCCGCCGAGGAAAAATTCAACATCAACCTCAACGACGGCTACTCGACCGAGTGGCGGGCCCGGGAGAAAAAATTTCCGCAGAACCTCGTGCTAACTTTCGCCGGCAGCGGCACGGCCACAGTGGACCGGGTCGTCATCGACACGCTCACCAAGGACATCGCCGCCAACCCCGGCCCGTGTCCGCAGCAGATCGAGATTGCCGTCTCGCTCGCCTCGCCCTCGGCGGGCTTCACCACGGTCGCGGACGTCAGCCTGGTGCAGAAGGCGGGGCGGCAGATGATTTCCTTCGAGCCGTCCGCCGCGCGTTACCTGCGCGTGCGGTTCAAGTCGTCGTTCGGCCAGCCGGTGCAAGTCGCGGAGATCGAGGCTTACGAGGCGGCGGGCCAGCCGTCGGTGCGCGGCGACCGTCCGGTCAACCTCGCGGCGGCGGGCAACGGCGGCTCGGTCGTGCGCTTCACCGAGCCGAGCAGCGACGCGGCCTGGTTGCTCGACGGGCAGACCCGCGGCTGGCACACAGATTTGGCCACGCGCCGGGCGGAAATCGTCTTCGCGTTTCGCGGCGACCGCGAGGCGCTGATTGATCGCATGGCCATTGATCCGCGCAGCCAGCATCCCGCCAACACCATGGCGCGCAGCGGTAAAATATTTATCTCGAACAAATCACCGCTCGAGGGGTTCGAGGAGGCGGGAGAATTCCAGATCGAAAAGGACGGACGTGAAGTGACCGTGACGGTCGGCCGTAGCGCGCGCTTTGTGAAGCTGGCCATCACCGACAACCAAGGCGGCAAAAACACCAGTCTCGGCGAAGTGCGAATCCTCGAAGGCACTGCCGAGGGCTACCGTCCGCTGCTCTCCCGTCCGGCGCAGGAGACGACGCCCGCGCCGGCACCCGCCGTCGAGGCCGATTCCGAGATCGAGCCGAACAGCACCGCCGACAACGCCGGGCTGCTCTTCATGGAGTCACCGCTGCGCGGACGCATCAAGCCTCTCGGTGACGAGGACTTTTACACGCTGCAGATCGACAAGCCGAAGTTCCCGGAGGTGAGCATCGAATTGCGCGGCCGCCCCTACATCCGCACCTCGCTGACCCTGGAGCAGGAGGGCCGGATCATCGCGACGTTTGATCCGACGAACGCGGCGGGCGACAGCGCGATCATTAAGTTCCCGGTCACGCAGGGCAGCTACAGCATCCGCGTGTTCGAGCCGCCGACCTCGATGCTGGTCGTGTACGACGCCAGCAGCAGCATGCGCCAGAGCATGACCAACCTGCGCGTGGCCGTGGATGCTTACATCGAGAATTTGCGCCCGTCGGTGCTGGTGAACCTGATGCGCTTCGACAAGACGAACGAGGTGATGCTGCCGGAATTCACGAGTGACCAGGTGAAGTTGAAGGAAGGCGTGGCGCGGAACTTCACGGTCGGCCAGGGCACCGCGCTCTTCGATGCGGTGAGCCGGGGCTGCGAATTGCTGCAAAGTGTGCCCGGCAACCGCGCCATGATCGTGATGACCGACGGCGCGGATTCCGCCAGCAAGACGAATTACCCCGCCTTCTGGAAATTAATCGAGAGCCAGAAGGTGCGCCTCTACACGGTCGGGTTTGGCGACGAAATGGATTTGCTCGCCGACAAGCTCGGCACCACCCCCCGCCGCATGATGGATCACATCGCGCTGGCCACCCACGGCAGCAGCTACATGTCCGAGACGGCGGAGGAGTTGAAGAATCTTTACGAAGCCATCGGCGATGAAATCCGGCAGTCCAGCGAGTATTCGCTGCTCGCCTTCTGGGGCGAGGAACCGCCGCAGCCCAAGGCCCAGGTCAGTGCCCTCGCCGCTCGCAAGAAGGCACTCGGCGGCACCAGCGCCGGACTGAACTACCTGCTCATCGTGCTGGGCGCGCTGCTGCTGGTCGGACTCATCATCGGCCTGATCGTGGCCGCGCGCAGTTCCGGGCCGCGTGGGAAAAAATTGCCGGTGAACCGCTACCGGAAGTGACGGCGACCGACGCGAGAGTTTCCTGTGTCGTGGTTCAAGCCGGTGCGGAATAAAATCGAAGGTTCCTTCCGTGCGTGGCATCCAACCGCCGTGATTCGTTTCGCCATTCTCGTTCTGACTCTCGCCCTGGGGACGGCACTTCCCATGCGCGCGCAGCCCGTGGCCGCGCGCGGCCCGGAGCTTCATTCCGTCGCCACGTCGAAGAAAGGGTTGCAGGTCGAGATCGTCGAGGACGCCCTCGCGTTGGGCGTGAAACACGCGGCGCTGAATTTTAATCTCTCGCAACTCATCGATCCCAAAGGCGGGACAAACAGCCTGACGTGGCCACTGGACGGGCGGACGTATCACTTCAAGCGCAGCTACGTCGAGAGCATGGACCGGCGCATCAAGACGCTCTCGGATCGCGGCGTGGTCGTGTCGCTCATCGTGCTCACCTACTTCTCCGGCGACACGAACGTGAACCGGATCGTGATTCATCCGAACTGTGCGACGAACGCGCCGAACCGGCTGGGAAATTTCAACACC
>JANNGC010000368.1:0-6187 GCA_031380445.1 Pedosphaera sp. | reverse complement strand
CGAGCGTGGCGTAATGATCCGGTTCAGCGCGTTGCAAGGCGGCAGGCTAACGAACGTCCGCGCCCGCGTCAGTTTCAATTCGTCATTTTGCGCTGCGGCCCACGACGGCGTCGGGCTGATACAAATCCCGGTTGCTCGCCTGAAACTCCGCTTTGAGTTTCACGCGGAAGCGCGCGAGGTCCACCAGTTCCCAGCCAAGGAACACCCATGCGCCATCCGCCTTGCCGTCGTGCTCGAAGCCCACGATGAGATGATGCGCGTCGTCGAGAATCTTGTTCGTGTCGCGCTTCGGCTCGTAATAAAACGTCCGCAACGAACTGGCCCGGCTGCCGCGCTCGAACAGTTTCGGGTCCAGATAAATCACGCGCCCGCTCTTCTTGTCCACGAGCCGCAGGTCGGGATAGCCGCTGCGCTGCTTCGCACCCGAGGCGAGTTTCGGGAAGTCGCACTCGAAGCCTTCGATGGCGTTCAACTCCGTCTTCATCGCCGCCTCGAAGAGCGCGCTCACTTCGTTGATGCGGCGCTTCTGTTGCGCGGGGCCGTTGGTGGCGTTCAGTTGATGCAGCACCGCGTCCAGCGCCCGGCTGATTTTCGTGAGCAGTTCGCGGTCGAAGGAGTTGGTCGCTTGCAGCGGCAGAACTTTTTTCCCCGTCGCGGCGTGAACGACTTCTGCAAACGGCACACCCGTGAGTTCGTTTTCTTCCGCCATCAAACTGTGCACCACGCGCGCCACGTCGGCGGCGGCCAAGGGCAGCGTCAGGAAGAGCAGGGCCAGCGTGAGCATTCGCATGGGGCGGTTTTAATCCGCGCCGCCCAGACGGCAAGCGCGGAATGATCAAGGTTGGTGGAACTGGTCGCGCTGCGACCAGTCGCGCCGCGCAGAGCGGTGCGATGAATGACCAGGCGGGGTGGCACATGCGCACCACTCGAGCCGCCCGCTGAACGCGGGCGGAGTTGTCGCAGCGCGACAACTGCCACCTCCGCGCAATAATCCATTTGCTCCGCCGGAAATCGTCGGCTATCCATTCGCCCGCGCGGAAGGGTGGCTGAGTGGTTGAAGGCACCTGACTCGAAATCAGGCGTAGTCGTAAGGCTACCGTGGGTTCGACTCCCACCCCTTCCGCCAAAATCTTTTCCGTCCCATCACAAAAGTTTTCCCCGAAGATGTTCCGGCCCCGCGCGTTCGCTCTCCCCGCAAAAGGCGGTCGTCCTTGGACAATCCCGGTGGAGCAAACCGGATCGGTCCGTGGTAAATGACCGTCATGAAACTACCACTCCATCTTGCCCGCTTCGGGCTTCTCTCCGTCGTCGCGGCGGTGCTCATCGCCGCCGGTTTCACCGTG
Source organism: Pedosphaera sp. (assembly GCA_031380445.1). Taxonomy (GTDB): domain Bacteria; phylum Verrucomicrobiota; class Verrucomicrobiia; order Limisphaerales; family SIBH01; genus JANNGC01. The sequence continues at coordinate 4,844 of JANNGC010000368.1, read as the reverse complement.
ACCCAGGCCCAGCAGCAGCGGCGGCAGCGTGCGAACAAGGAGTTCATGCGCGACAAACTGGAACTTGCGCAGCGCGTGCTCGAAGGCATCACGATGGAAGACTACGATCTCGTCATTGCCAAGGGCACCAAGCTCGCGGCGATGACCCAGGACGCCGACTGGCGGATGTTCGAAAACCCCGACTACGATCAGCAAAGCAAAGTCTTCAAGCGCCACGTCGATACTCTGGTCCAGGCCGCGAAGAAGAAGGATCTCGACGGCATGACTCTGGCCTACGTGCGCGTGACCATGAGTTGCGTGGACTGCCACAAGGTCGTGCGCGGCAAGATCATGGCGCTGGCGCGATGAAGCGATCAACCCGGTGACGCGCCCCACCTTTCCCCCCCTCGGCCCTCGGCCTTCGCCCTCGACTCACTTGATCCGCATCACCCACACCGCCGTGACGTAGGGCGGGAAGGGTTGCGCGCCGGGGCTGAAATCCGTGGTCACAAAATTGTTCACGGGTTGCGTGCCTGAATTGTCCGCCTGCGCCGTGGCAAAGGAATCAATGCCGCCGAGCGTCCCGCTGTTCACGCCGCCGCGAATGAACCGCTGAATCCCCGTGTTGATGTCCGGCATCAACTGCCCGTCCAGCGGCGACATGGCATCGGTGACGAACTGTCCATTGCACTCCACGAAGTTCGCGGGCAGCGGCGGCACGCCGGGCGTGTCCTTGAACCACGCGATCACCCCGCCGACCGGCACGCTCGTCGCGGCCAGTCCATCGAGGAGCGCCTTGAGCGCGTTGAGCTGGTCCCGCATTTCGGCGGAACTGTTCGGCGAGTTGTTCGCCGGTTTGGTCGGGTCAAAGGGCATAAGTCAGAAGCCAGAAGCCAGAAGCCAGAGGACAGAGGACAGAGGACAGAAGTCAGAAGTTAGCGCGGAAGGCGTGGATCGTTCTGTCCTCCGTCTTCTGCCCTCTGCCCTCTGCCCCCTCTTCGGGCTACGGGGAAACCGTCACCTTCACCACATCCGTCCAGTCGCCGTTCGGCGTGCCTTTGTCCCAGAAGCGCATCCGGTATTCGCGCACCTCGGGCTGGCCGGCCACGAGCAGCGGGCGCTCATCCATGTAGGGCGACTCCGTGTCCACGGCCAGAAACTCCCACGCGCCCGTGCCACGCCGCGACTCGATGTACACGCCCATGTGCGTGTACTTGGCAAACACCAGGCGCACGCATTGGCAGCCCGCGCCTTGTTCGAGGCTGGCCGTGACTTTGGGCAAGGGCTTTTCGGTTTGCTGCGCGCCGACGATTCCGACATCGGTGCCGATGGCCTCGGTGTAGGCACCGTCCAATTTCATCTGCCCGATCAGCGCGAAGAGGCGCGTGAGCGCGCCGGGCAGCGCGGCCGTGACTCCGGCGGGCAGCGCGGGCGTGACAAACGTGGGCAGCACCACCGGGTCCGGACCGATGCCGATGAGCACGTCATCCACCGCGTCCGTCGTCGAGGGCGCGAAAGCGCGCACCGCCGTGAGCCAGCTTCCGAGGACGTACTTGGCCCACTTCGCGTCGTTGACGGCGGCCGTGATGTCCCCGGCGCTCACGCTGACCGTGGGACCGTGGGTGGGAAGCTTCAGCGCGAAGTTGTCGAGCCAGATGACCTGGTCGCCAATGCGGCTGGGATAATAGTTTTGTCGTTTCATGTGGTTTTGTTTTTTTGGTTTTGCGGAGGCGAGGAAATAGTTGGAGGCGGGCGGCGCGGCATCCCAGACGCCGCTGTCCCAGGTGCCCGTGTCCCAATTCATGCGGCACGGCCTTTCCAGAACCCGGCGGGGTGTCCATTGGAGGTCAGAGTAGGACCACTGGACGCGCCGGGGTCAGGGCCGCGCGTCGCGGGGTCGTCACTGGACACTGCGGGGGCGTGGGCGCGCGAAATGGGGGCGCACCCCGCACGCGCCAAGGATGTCCCTGCGCCCGCCGGTGGCGTCACTCGCCGGAGGAATGGCCACCCCGCGCGCGGGAGTTCCGTCCCTGCGCCGTCGAGGGACGCCCCCGTCGGCCGGAAGGACGCCCCCGCGACACGGAACCGCGCCCCCGCCACGAATGGGGCCGGCGTTCCCACGCGGAAAACCACTGGTTTTAGATGGATTACGCCCCCCGAGGCCCAAAAGCACGCCTGCGGACTCGGGAAGCAGGGCTGGTTGATGTTCAGTGCGTTCATCACAGGCGTTGGTGGAGACGCCCGCGATTCCAGCACCGGCCCGGCCCGGCCCGTTAGCCAAGACTTTTTGGGCAATCGGGCCGCAGCTCCGCCGAGCCAACGAACTCCGTCGCGGTGGTGCCGAACCGCACGCAAATCAACGCCACGGTCACGAAGTTCGGACAGGTCGCGCCCTGCTCGATGTTCAGGATGGTCTGGTCAGTCACGCGCGCGAGTTTGGCGAGCGCATAGGCGCTCAACCCCAGCGACTCGCGGCGCACGCGCACCTCGCGGCCAATCTGCCGGGTGATGAAGGCGGGGTACAGGTCCGGGGTGAGATGGGGAGGGAGGGGTTTCATGCCCGCGAGTGAACCAGTTCCCCGCGTGGCGGGCAATGAAGGGGAGTGCGTCATTTTTGAAAGCCTTGGATAAAGCAACTTCGTTCTAACTTTTGGCTTGTTCGCGCAACGCTAACCCGCTGCGATGCATTCAATGCATCTGAGCCAGACATGCTTCCATTGCCAACTGGAGTTTCCCACGACGCTGCCTGAGTGCCCTCATTGCGGACTGCCCCGACTTTTCCCAAACGTGGCGGAGGCCCGTAACGAGAAGCCTGAACTCTACAACCGATACGACAGCGCAATCCAAGCTGCAGGCCGCGCGGGAACGGAGGCGTTAGTAAGGCGATTTGAGATTGCGGCGTCCCAGTCCATTGCCGTGACCAACCGGTCGCTTGCCTTCGTTTCCGAACTGGCCGATGAGAAAGGCATCTTTACGACTTTTTACAAGAAGCGGGACGGAGGAATGCTCATTCCTCAAGGCTCGAAATGGGACGCTTTTCGCGGCGCTGCGGACGAATTCTTCTTTGGACAGAACAAGGATGAGATCCGCTTTGCCGCTCTCTCGTGCAACGGTGCAGGTCTGACCAATTACGGGGAATGCACCATGGTGTTGGGTGAGCAATTCATCGCACATCGGACGTCCGTATTCGAGACCAACACCGCGCGGTTCTTCGAACGCGGTGGCATGTTTCAGTCAGGGAAATCGCCGGCGGTTCCATCGGGGCTGCGCGCCACTTGGGAAGATCGGGGTAAACTAGCGGTGGCAAAGCTCGTAACTCGGATAACAAACAGTACAACAGACGCGGAGTTTTCTGCCTTGCTTCTGTCACCCGGCGCGACATCGGACGACGATGAGTTTATCGAAGCACACATCTTTGGACCATTGACCATCCGCAGCTTTTCAAATGTCACGCTGCCCAAGGCATCGCGTCGCCTCCCGGCTTCAGCCATAAAAGGACTGGCACAGAAGCTCGCCAAGCTCAACATTCCCCAAAGAACAAAGCCGTGACCGCAGTCTTGTCCATTTCTCGAGCCGAAGCCATCGCACTCACAGGAGAGCGAACTGCGCGCTGGATTAAACGCGAGAGCGAACCGCACGCTGGCAATGCGTGGCCACATCTGGTCCGTTGGGTTGCCGAAAACGACGTGTTGGCATTTCTCGATGACATTTCAGAAGAGGAAGTGGACGAACGCCTTTCCCATGAAGTGGCGGTTCACGATGCCGTTCTCTTGCTTGGGATGATCTTCGACACGGATATCTCGCGGGAGACTCGTGCGGAGATTGCTGTAGACATCGAGCGATCCATTGGGAACAGGAGCCACTCCGCTTCCCTTGTCGCCCGGCTCTACTCTGAACCGTTTCCCGCCGAGGCAAACTTTGACGAAGCGGAGAAAGCCGCGTTTGATGCAAGAGCTGTCAAACTTGGCGCTTTGTTGAAAACACTACGGGCAAGTCAGGCCGCCATCACCACAACCTTGCTTGCTTGGGAGGCAATTCCGATTTCGGTGTTCGCCGGACCACAGCAAAAATCCCGCGTCCGTGCTATTTACCGCGACCTCGGCTTATTCCATAGCTTCGCTCGGTTTGCGCCTGAGCATCCTAGCGAGTTTCTTCTCGAGTGGCTTCCCTCCGTGCGATCGCCTGCCGACGCCAACCACCGCCAGATTCTCATGGAATGGACCAGTCCGTTCCGTCGGCAGTTCCATACACAGCTCTCGGAGGAAGACTGGCAGCGCGCTGCACGGGAGTCGATGGAAGCGGACGAGTTGACTGTGGTTCCAACGCAGCCCTTTAATTACTACCCAGGATTGACTCAGGAAATCGAATCACGAAAAGACCGCATCCGCGCTTTGATCCGTTCCGGCGATCTGAGCGGGGCCGAGACCGCGGCAATCTCGCTGGCGAACTTCCAACTTGAATATGGGGAACCGAGATTCGCTGCCATGTCTCTCTGCGACCTAGCACGATTCGCGGAGGAAAAGGGCTTAATCAGAGCCGGCTTGAAGTTCATTGAGCATGCTCTTTCGATATGTCCTCTGGATTCGTGGTCGCAAGTTCAGCACGCCAGCCTGTTGCGCGCGGGCGGGCACACCGCCGAGGCATTAGCGGAGTATGACACAATGCTCCACGCGAACTTGGCCGCCAAATTCGCCGTCGTCGCGCGGAGCGGTTACGCGGAGTGCCTGCGGGAACTGGGCAGACCCACGGAAGCACTGAACTGCTATCAGGAAACGCTGGCCGCCCATCCGAACGAAGTCTTCGCTCGGAACGGTTACGCGGAGAGCCTGCGGGAATTGGGCAATCCGGGGGTGCCCAGATTCGTG
>JANNGC010000366.1:0-1974 GCA_031380445.1 Pedosphaera sp. | reverse complement strand
GGCTCATTTTTCATGAAGCCCATACAAAACGTCTCGGTCTTTGGCCTCGGCAAGCTCGGCTCCTGCATCGCCGCCACCCTGGCCGCGCGCGGATTCAACGTCACCGGCATCGACATCGACCCCGAAAAAGTGAACCGCGTGAACGCCGGCCTGCCGCCCGTGGAAGAACCGCTGCTGGCCGAGACCATTGCGGCGGGCCGCAATAATCTGCGCGCCACGCTCGACGTGCGCGCGGCGGTGGCGACGGACGTTTCGTTCTTCATCCCGCCCTCGCCCAGTCTGCCGGACGGCAGTTTCTCGAACGAATTCCTGCTCAAGGCCATGCAGCCGCTGGCCCGGGCGGTGCGCGAGGCGGGCAAGAAGGGGCACCTCTTCGTCTCCAGTTCCACCACCACGCCCAACGCCTGCGACTCCGTGCTCATCCCGATGCTGGAAAAGGAGACGGGCTGGAAATGCGGGCCGGACTTCGGCTTCTGCTACAACCCGGAATTCATCGCGCTGGGCAACGTCATCAACGGCCTGCTCGATCCCGACATGGTTCTCATCGGCGAATCCCACGCGGAGTACGGCGCGGCGCTCGAAGCGGCTTACAAGAAATACAACCGCAACCAGCCGCACATTGCGCGCATGTCCGTCATCAGCGCCGAGCTGACGAAAATTTCCCTCAACAGCTACATCACGATGAAGATCAGCTTCACGAACCAGCTCCGCATGATCGCCGAGCAGTTCCCGAAGGCGGACATTCACGCGATGCTCGACGCACTGGGCAGCGACACGCGTATCGGGAAAAAATATCTCCGCGCCGGCCTGAGCTACGGCGGCCCGTGCTTCCCGCGCGACAACCGTCTCGTGGCCTACACCGCGCGCCAGGTCGGCCTGCACGCGCCGCTCGCCGAAGCCACGGATCGCGTGAACGAGCTGACCAAGGAAAGTTTGCTGGAGCGCGTCGAGCGGCACGTCACCAAGGGTGAAACCATCGTCATCCTCGGCCTCTCGTACAAGCCCGACACTTACATCACCGAAGAGTCAGCAGGACTGTATCTCGCGCAGAATTTGAAACGCCATGGCCACAAGGTGCTGGTCCATGACTTCGGAGCGACGCCCTCGAACAGTCCGAGCCTGCATGAATTTGAAGTGCTCGCCGACCCCGCAACACTCGCTGCGCGCAGCGACGTGAAGGTGGCCGTGCTTTGCTGCCCGTGGCCGCAATATGGCACGCTGAAATTCGCGGCGGGAACGACCGTGCTGGCCCCGTGGAAGATCTGATTTTTGAACCGCTCATGGACGCTAATTTCCACTAATGGAGACAGGGCTTTTTCCCGCTAGGAAGCAATCCGGGGAAGCCAAGGATAGTTTTTCAGCATCACCGTGTTAGAGCCAGCACCAGTTGGCGCCGTGTTTTTGCCCTGCGAGGTCTGCAACAGGTTGGGCCGGTTGCCATTCGGTTTCTGCCCCACAAAATAGTCGTCGAGGGCGATGCGGTTGATGCGCGCGTGTTTTTGCTTCGCGGCATTTTGAACTTCCTGCATGGCGGCCAGCAGGAAGTGCGCGGCCTGGTCATCCGCCGCCGTGGCGGTCTTCGTCGCGGTGCTGTGCTGCACGGCGGCGGCGGCTTTCACGCGGGCCTCGTCGGTGTCCTTGATGAGGTCGGTGACGAAGGCGGCGGTGATCTCACGGGCGGCGAGCGGCGTGGCGTGGGCCACGCCCACCTCCCAACATTCAAGTTGTTGGCAGCAGGAGGAGTGGGGCCGCCGGGGCGGCGGCTCCACGAACGGTCAGCCCAGCGCAACTCACTTCTTCTTAAACAAATCCTTCACCGCGTCCTTGGCGCTGTTCAACGTCTCGGCGGCTTTGCCCGCCGCGCCGGGCGCGTTCTCGGCCACGGCCTTGGTCGTGGCTTGCAGCACCAGCGTCAGCACGCGCTGGCCGAGTTCCGCGCCGGTAATGCCTTCCGGTCCCTGGCCCAGATTCGTG
>JANNGC010000292.1:0-7217 GCA_031380445.1 Pedosphaera sp. | reverse complement strand
GAAAAGACCACCCGTGCATTGGAGTGCGGCGGCGCATCAGTTGGCGCTGAAGTATGGCGAACGGTTTATCTCCCCGCCTTGGGCGACGGAGAAACGGTAGAACATGAAACCGACCCAAACACAAAGTTCCGGATACCTCCTTTCTTTTTCACGAGGAAGAATGTTTTCACGCACTCACGGCAAAATGGACTGAATTATTGATGGTTTTAGGCCCACGAGATTTGAACCGTAACCATTTGGAAAACTCTGTGAAGTAAAAAACGGGCTAAAATTTAGGTGGGTTGAAACCGTCAAGGACATGCCGGACGCTCCCAATTTTCGCTGGATGTCGTCTGATGAAGGCGTTCACCCTCACGTAAATGATCAAAGGCTTAATCTTCGACTGCGACGGCACCCTTGCCGACACCATGCCGCTGCACTGGCGTGCGTGGAACACCATCACCACGCGGCACGGCCTGCACTTTCCCGAGGAGCGATTTTACGCGATGGGCGGCGTGCCCTCGCGTGACATCTTGAAACTGCTGCGCGACGAGCAGGGCGTGAACATTGACCCGCTCGCCGTCGCGCACGAGAAGGAAGAGGCTTACACCCGCATCATGCACGACATCACGATCATTGACGAAGTGGTCGCCATCGCGCGCGAGCATCACGGCAAAATCCCGATGGCCGTGGCCTCGGGTGGGAATCAGAAAATCATCGTCCGCGTGCTGGAACAGCTCGGCATCCGCGAGCTGTTCGCCGCCGTCGTGACCAGCGAGATGGTGGTGAACCAGAAGCCTGCGCCGGACATTTTCCTCGAAGCCGCGCGCCGCATCGGCGTGGAGCCGCAATTCTGTCGCGGCTACGAAGACACCGACCTCGGCATGACCGCCATCCGCGCCGCCGGCATGGAAGCCGTGGACGTGCGGACGATGCGCTGCCACACGAAACTGTCGCCCGCCGCACTGTCGCGCTGAGGCGAACACTGTTTTGTAACCACGGATGGACACGGATGAACACGGATAAAACCAGCGCATGAAAATCCGTGTCCATCTGTGTCCATCCGTGGTTAAAAATTGATCCCATGATCACCGTCGTCGGCAGCTTCAACATGGACCTCGTGATTGAAGCCCCGCGCTTCCCCGCGCCCGGCGAGGCGATTCTCGGGAAAAATTTCCGTCGCGCCTGCGGCGGCAAAGGCGCGAACCAAGCCTGCGCCGTCGCGAGGCTGGGCATGCCTGCCTTCATGATCGGTGCCGTCGGCCAGGACGCCTTCGGCGATGAAATGCTCGCAGGCCTGAACGCGCTCGGCGTGAACACTTCCGGCGTGGCCCGCCGCACCGATGCCGCCAGCGGCACCGCCATGATCGTCCTCGACGCCACCGGCCAGAACCAAATCGTCGTCGCCAATGGCGCGAACGACACGCTCTCCGCCCTCGACGTGCAACGCTGTGAGCGCGAGATCCGCGCCAGCCGCGCGCTCCTCGTGCAGCTCGAAACCTCCATGGACAGCGTGGCCGCCGCCCTCCGCCTCGCGCACGACGCAAAGATTCTCACCATCCTCAACCCCGCGCCCTTTGCGCCCGTCTCCGATGAATTGCTGCGCCTCTGCGACTGGGTGATTCCGAACGAGAACGAAGCCTCGCAACTCACCGGCGTGGCCGTGCGCGATCTCACCAGCGCCGCCGCCGCCGCGCAAAAACTTCGCGACCGCTCACAGGCCAATGTGCTCGTGACCCTCGGCGCAAACGGCGCGTGGCTCGCCACCGATGCCTTCACCGGCCATGTGCCCGCTTTCAAAGTTCAGGCGGTGGACACCGTGGGCGCAGGCGACACCTTCATCGGCGCATTCTCCGTGCGCGTGGCCGAAGGCGCGGACGTGCGCGAAGCCGCCCGCTTCGGCTGCGCCGCCGCCGCCATCGCCGTGACCCGTCGCGGCGCGCAGGCGAGTTTGCCGAGCCGGAGTGAGGTGGAGGAGTTTCTGGCTGCTCGCGGGTAAGTTTGCCCCGCCGAATGCGGACGAAACCTTCGTCTTGCGCGTCTGTCCGAAGCGTCATACCGTGCGCCCGTGAAAACACTTTCCGTCAAGCTGCCCGATCCGCTCGCGCAATGGATTGAACGGCGCTCCAAGAAGCTGAACCGCACGCAATCCGAAGTCGTGCGCGCCGCATTGGAACGTGAACGTGACGGCAGCGGTCACGCCAAAAGCTGCCGTGATTTGCTGACGGATCTCGACGGCTTCTTTGATGGGCCGAAAGACTTGTCCACCAATCCGAAGCACTTCGAGGGATTCGGGAAATGACCCGCACCATCATCGACAGCGGGCCGCTCGTGGCGTTCTATGACCGCAAAGATCAATGGCACCACTGGGCGCACGAACAGATGGGCGCTCTCCAGCCGCCGCTCATCACGACCGAGCCGGTGCTGACCGAGGCGTGCTTTCTCCTGCAACGCGGCACCGGCCAGCCCGGCGTGATCCTGCGCGCCGTGCAGCGCGGGATTCTGCAAATCGCCTTCGACGTGGAGACGGAAGCCGCTGCTTTGGAAACCCTGATGGATCGCTATGCCAACGTGCCAATGTCCCTCGCGGACGCTTCGCTCGTGCGGCTCACCGAACTGCATCGGGACGCACGCGTGTTCACGCTCGACCGTGACTTCCGACAGTATCGTCGTCACGGGCGACAGGTTATTCCGCTGATTGCGCCGTGGTAATCATAGCCACTTCGGCAATTTCTCATCCGCCCAAATCTCTTCCACGCCCTGGCGCGGACGAACGACTTCCGACTTGTTCCCCTTCACCAGCACCTCGGCCGCGAAGCCGCGCGAGTTGTAGTTCGAGGCCATGACGAAGCCGTAGGCGCCCGCGCTCAACAGCGCGAGATGATCGCCTTCGCCGACTTTCGCCAGCGGACGGTTCTTCGCGAAGTAATCGCCCGACTCGCAGATCGGTCCGACCACATCGCTGGAGATGAGCGCGCCGCCCTTCTTCGTGAGCGGCACGATCTCGTGATACGAATCGTAGAACGCCGGGCGGATGAGGTCGTTCATCGCCGCGTCCACGATGACGAAATTCTTTTTTCCCGTGCGCTTCACGTACTCGACGCGCGTGGCGAGGAGTCCGGCGTTGCCGACCATGAAGCGGCCGGGTTCGAGCAGAATTTTCAGGCCGAGCGGTTTCAGCAGCGGCACCAGCCGCGCCGCGTAACTCGCGGGCGTGAGAATGTTCTTCGCGGCGGCGGACTTCCACCAGTCGGCGGAACCGCTGGCCAGCGCCGGATTGTAAATGATGCCCAGCCCGCCGCCGATGCTGAAGAACTCGAAGCTGTGTTTCTTCGCCAGCTTCTGCACGAGCGGCAGCACCTTCTTCACCGCCAGCTCGAACGGCTGCACCTGCGTGAGCTGCGAGCCAATGTGCATCTGGATGCCGCGCAGCCGCAGATTCTTCAGCTTGCTGGCGCGCGCATACACGCCCTCGACCTGCTCGAAGGCGATGCCGAATTTGTTCTCGTAGGTGCCGGTCGTGATCTTCGCGTGCGTGCCCGCGTCAATGTTCGGATTCACGCGCACGGCCACCGGCGCGATCTTCTTTAGCCGCGCCGCGACCTTGTTGATGCGCTGCAACTCCGGCTCGCTCTCCACGTTGAACGAGTAAATGCCCTTCTTCAGCGCGAACTCGATTTCCTCCTCGGTCTTGCCCACGCCGGCGAACACGCACTTGCGCGGGTCGCCGCCTGCCGCGATGACGCGCTTGATCTCGCCTGCGCTCACCGTGTCGAACCCGCTGCCGAGATTCGCGAAGGTCCGCATCACCGCGAGATTCGAGTTCGCCTTCATCGCGTAGCAGATGAGGTGGTCGAGTTCGCCGAGCGCGGAATCGAGCTTGCGGTAATGCCCTTCGAGCGTGCTCTGGGAATACACGTAGAGCGGCGTCCCGTGCTTCTTCACGAGCGACTCAATGCTCACGCGTTCGCAGAACAGCTTCTCACCGACATACTTGAAATCATGCATGGGGCGGAGTTTTGCCGGAGGCGAGGTCCAAAGTCCAATGTCCAGCGTCCAAGGTGCGCGTCGCCATTGGGCGGAGCGCGGGCTTTCCAGCCCGCAGCAACGTGAAATGGAGTGCGGCGTTCCCATGTTCTTGCGCTCTCGCCCTGCGAATGTTGCTGCGGGCTGGAAAGCCCGCGCTCCGTGGCCACCCGTCACGTTTTACAAAACCATGACATCCGCGCTTCGTCCGCGCGGCACGGTCTGGTAACAGATGCGCCAACACCGCGTGAAACGAACCAGCCGCAAGCCGAACTTTTTCTGGCAGGGCGTGCTCATCCTCGCCCCGGTGCTGGTGCTGGCGCTGCTTGGTGTGCTCACGCTTCTGCAGGATAAACAGTCAGCACGACGTGAAGCTGAAGCCCGCGCCGCAGAACTTGCGGACGAAGCTGCGACCCTCGTGTGGGAAGCATTGCAGAGTTCAACCATTGATGATCTGTCCGTGTTCCCCGACTTTCCAAGAAACACTTCCGTTTCTCCCAATCCCATTTGGAACAGACTGATAGCCTTCGATGCGTACGGTGGATTGAAGCGGCCCAAACCCTCTCAATCAGCACTGACCCTCGAACCATTGGATGAAACCGCGCTTCATGCCGGACAGATCGAGTCATGGCGAGCACGACGCTCTCATGTAACGCAATCGGCGAGTGAAAGCGCACTCAACGAATGGCAGCGTTTTATCGAAACTGAACCCCCGCTTCGCTTTCGCGCGGCGGCCGAATTTGACCGGGCGCGGCTTTATCTTGTCGCGGGAAATACCAACGCCGCCTTTCTCGGGTACAGCAATTTTGCCACGCGGCTTGAGCCGACATACGGCGAAAGCGGTGCTGATCTGAGAACACTGGCCTTGATCAAATTGCTTGAGTTCAAACCGCCCCCGCTGGAGTTCGTGGCTTCAAGTTGCGTCACCAATCCCACGGAGCGGTCGGGGGCAATCCTAATGGCGGTGCGCGCGTGCGGACTTGCCGCACCACCCAACTCGGTAACGGCGAATCGCGCCCCGAAGATTGAGGGTCATTGGCGCGAGGTGTGGGAACGGGAGGAAATGCTGCGCAGTTTACATCAGGTGGCACGGGGCCAGTTTGTGCAGTGGACGACGGGCTACAGCGTTATAACTCCATTGGCGCTGAGGGTTTGGTGCCCTGTGACGAATAGTTTTGTGACCAACGATTTCTGGTTCGGTTTTCGATCCGGCGATAAGGGAATGTTTTTCCGCACCCGCGCTGAAACAACCCGCCTCGTCCGACAGACGTTGGAAAGAGTCCGGCACCCGGACTGGATGGAATTCACCGCCGCTGTGGCGGGTGAAGCGCTGGAAATAAACGAGCAATTCCTGATTAAAAACGCCAACACGGGACAAGTTGGTTCGCGCTCGTGGTACGGAGTGGTACCGAAAGATGCGGACTCCGCGCTGGCGTCAGCGAATCAAGCGATGGGCAGCAGGGTTTACGTTACGGTCGGCGCTCACTTGTCCCGGCCTGATCTCCTGTTCGCCCGCCAGCGGACGCGGGTTTTTGCTTTTGGATTGCTCATCGCTGCCGCCGCCGCCACATCCATCATAGGTTTTTTCTTCGCGTGGCGCGCGTTTCGGAAACAACTCCGGCTTGCGGAGATGAAATCCAATTTCGTCTCCAGCGTGTCGCATGAGTTGCGCGCGCCCATCGCCTCGGTGCGGCTGATGGCGGAGGGATTGGAGCGCGGGAAAATTTCCGAGCCGGCCAAGCAGCGCGAATACTTCCGCTTCATCACGCAGGAATGCCGTCGGCTCTCGGCCATGATCGAGAACGTGCTCGACTTCGGCCGCATCGAGCAAGGCCGCAAGGAATACGAGTTCGAGCCGACGGACGTGAGCGCGCTGGTGGAGACGACGGTGAAATTGATGGAGCCGTATGCGGAGGAGCGGGGGGTGCGATTGCGAATTGCGGCTTGCGGATTGCAGATTGCAGATTGCGACGGCGCACGGTGGGAAGCCAGCCTCGACAGCCAGGCGATGCAACAGGCGCTGGTGAACCTGATCGACAACGCCATCAAACACTCGTCCAGTGGCGAGGAGGTGCGCGTGGAATTGGAGTTCCCCAATCCGCAATCTGCAATCCGCAATCTGCAATTTCACATCTCCGACAGCGGCCCCGGCATTCCCGTCACCGAGCACGAGAAGATTTTCGAGCGCTTCTACCGGCTCGGCTCCGAGTTGCGCCGCGAAACTCCAGGCGTGGGCATTGGTTTGAGCATTGTGAAACACATCGTCGAGGCGCACGGCGGTCGCGTGCGCGTGGAGAGTGAAGTAGGGAAGGGAAGCTGCTTCACCATCGAACTGCCTTTGAACCACGGAGGCACGAAGGTCACAAAGGAAGAAGGGGCATGAACTCAACTCCGCTCTCCTTTGTGCCTTCGTGTCTTCGTGGTGAAAACTCGGCCCGCATCCTCATCGTGGAAGACGAGCTGCCCATGCGGACGGCGCTTGAGGATTGTCTCACCGGCGAAGGCTTCCGCGTCCTCACGGCGGCGGATGGCGAGCGCGGGCTGGAGCGCGCGTTGCAGGAGAAGCCCGACCTCATCTTGCTCGACGTGATGATGCCGCGCCTCGACGGCTTCGCGCTTTGCGGGGAACTGCGGCGGCTTGGTCACGTCACGCCGGTGCTGATGCTTACGGCCAAGGGCCAGGTGCGTGACCGCGTGAACGGACTCGACTGCGGCGCGGATGATTATCTGGTGAAGCCGTTCAGCACGGATGAATTGCTGGCGCGCGTGCGGGCTTTGCTGCGACGCGTGCAACGGCCCGGCTCGTTCGTGCGAGAGCTGACCTTGGGTGACGTGCAGATTGATTTCATCCAGCAAAGCGCGACGCGGAAACGCAAGGCGCTGCACTTCACGGCGAAGGAGTTCGCCATGCTGCGGCTGCTGGCCGAGGCGCAGGGCGAGCCGGTGTCGCGGGAGAAATTTCTCGACGTGGCGTGGGGCTACGCGGCCTTCCCGACCACGCGCACGGTGGACATGCACATCGCCTCGCTGCGCCGCAAGCTGGAGAAGAACCCCGACGCGCCGCGCTGGATCAAGACCGTGCATGGCACGGGCTACCGATTGGAGGAACGGTGTCCATTCATGCTGGCTATAACGAGGCATAGAGCTGGGTGAGGCGGGGCACCGCGTCGGCTTCCGTGAGGTTTTCGCGCAGCGCCTGGCGCAACCAGCGG
>JANNGC010000288.1:0-2649 GCA_031380445.1 Pedosphaera sp. | reverse complement strand
CCCCGCGAAACCTTCAACAGCCGCATATCACAGCAAATCTGCCGCAATCGCAGCAGCGCGGTGAAGATGACAAGTTTGCTCTTCGCGACGCCCTGCGCGCCCACGGCTTCCAGCACTTCCTTGCGGCTGAATTCCATGACCTGCTGGTAGAGCGCGCGCTGTTCGTCGTTCAGTTCACAGAACGTGACTTGCTCGATCTTCGCTGGGAGATCCTTCGCCACGTCGCGCTTGAGGCGGCGCAGGATGAAGGGCTTGAGCCGCCGCGCCAGGCGGGCCTGCGTCTCCGCGCTTTTCTCGCGGGCGATGGGCACTTCGTAGCGTTCCTTGAAATCCTTCGCGCTGCCGAGATAGCCCGGCATCAGGAAGTCAAAGATGCTCCACAGATCGAGCACGGAATTTTCCAGCGGCGTGCCGGTGAGCACGAGCCGGTGCTGCGTGCGAATCATCTTCACGGCCTGCGCGTTTTGCGTGGCGCGATTCTTGATGTGCTGCGCCTCGTCGAGAATCACCGTGTCGAACTCGAACTGTTGGTAGCGTTCGAGGTCGCGGCGGATGAGCGCGTAGCTCGTCACCACCAGATCGCTGCGCGGAATTTCCTCGAACAGCTTGTGCCGGTTCGCGCCGTGCAGGCCGATGATTTTGAGTTGCGGCGTGAACTTCTGCGCCTCGGCCACCCAGTTGAAGACGAGCGAGGTGGGGCAGATGACCAAGTGCGGATTGCGGAGTGCGGATTGCAGATTGACGCACTCTGCACTCCGCACTTCGCACTCCGCAATCCGCAATCCCGCCAGCAGCGCCAGCGCCTGCAACGTCTTCCCCAAGCCCATCTCGTCCGCGAGGATGCCGCCGAAGCAGTTCGTGCGGAGGAAATTCATCCACGCCACACCGTGCTTCTGATACGGGCGCAGGACTTTTTCCAAATCGCCGAGCGGCGGGCATTCCAGTTTTGCCTCGCCGCTCTGCTGCTTCGCGCGCTCGCGCCACGATTGCGGGGCCTGCGCCTGCCAGCCCTGTTGCGTGAGCGTGGAGTCGAGGAAGCTGGCCTGCGCGTTGCCGAGCCGATACTTGCCGTGCTGCTGCGTGGGCGAGGCCTCGAGGAGAAACTGTTGCAGTTCCTCGACCGCGCCGGTGTCGATGACCGCAACCTTCCCATTCTTCAACCGCGTGTGGCTTTGCCCAGAGAGAATCAGCCGCTGCACGTCTGCCGAAGAAAACTGTTCGCCACCGCTCGACGCGAAGGACACGCCGAAATCAAACCACTGCACGCCGCTCGGCGTGATCTCGAAGCGCGGCTCGATGCGTTCGAGCTTCTCGCGCGTGCTCCAGTCGAGGCGTTCTTCGAGCGTGACCGCCCACTCCTTCTGCATTTTCGGATATTCGCGCGCGAAGAAATTCAGCACGCGCTCCTGGCCGTTGAGTTGATACCTCCCCTGCCCGTCCGGCCCGCTGAAACCCGCGCGCAGCAATCGCCCGAGCGCCTGCTGCTCCGCCGACAGATCACGCATCGCGTAACGCGTCGGCACGCTGGCATCCGGCATCCACGGCGAATCGCCCGCGCCGGACGCGCCCGCCGTGATGACGCGCGAGGGATACTTGCACTGAAGTTGCGCGGCGAGTTGCGCGAGACCGCCGGTGAGGTGGAGCAGAAATTTCGGCGGCTGTTGTTCCACGGCGAAATCGTCCAGCGTGAAATCGGCTTCGAGCGAACCGCTGGCGGCGAGGCGCGGGAAGTCGTTGTTCAGGAACGCGGGCACTTGCTGGCGGGTAATGGTGATTTTCTCGCGCAGCACACCGAGGAGATTTTTGGCGAGCGCGATGGGTTGCAGCGTTGGATTGCGCCACACCCATTCCGTGTCGGGCAGTGGAAGGAAAGGCGAACCGTCCACGCCTGCCTTCTCCAAAACAATCTCGCCGTTCGATTCCAGCCGCGCGCACAACGGTGGCGACCACGGCTCACGCGTGATGTGCAGCGGCACGGTCTTGCCGAGGGTGACGCGCGGGTGCTCGGCGAGCGCGGGCAGCAGTTCGGCAAATTCCTTCGTCGTCAGTACCAGCATTCCGGCGGGTTCGCCTGCGAACTGTTCGATGCGTGACAACAGCTTTTCGTCTTCCGCACTGAGTTGGTACGGGCGCTCCTTCGGCAACGCATTCAACGGCACCCGACCGCGCGACCATTTTCCTTCGATGACCAGCATCACCTTTCCGCGCCCGGCGGCGTCGGCGAAATTCGGCGGGAGAATGACGTGCAGTTCCAGCGGCTCGATGCCGGGTTCCTCCGCGACGGCGCGGCGGAGGCGGGAAACATGGCGAGTGGGCGGGCGCGTCGTCTCACTTGCCCGCTCACTCACTTTCTCAGTCACGGCTCCGGCGGGTTTCAGCCAGTGCAGCCCCACCGCCACCGAGTGCGCGCACATCGTCCCCCACTCGCGCGAGGCGCGGCAGGTGCAGGTGTTCTCCAAATCGGTGTCGCTCTTGATCACGAAGCCCGCGCGATACGAGGTCGTGCCCTCCTGCACCACGCCTTTGAGGATGGGCGGCGTGTAATTGGAACTCAGCACCTTGCCCATCGCCATGAGGGCGCGCGCCATCTTCATCGCCTCCCAGCCGGCGACCTTGGCGAAAAACGGTTCGGACAGTTCCACGCTCACA
>JANNGC010000258.1:0-2416 GCA_031380445.1 Pedosphaera sp. | reverse complement strand
CTGCCGCTGATCGCGCTGGTTTTCGGAGCGATTGGTTTTGTCGTCTGCATGTTCGTCATCCCCGTGGTCATCGCGCGCGTCGCGCCGGCGGTCGCGTCGCGCAAGGAACTGCATCAGACCCACAAGGTTTCCGTGCCGCGTCTGGGCGGGCTGGGGCTGGCGGTGGCGTTTGTGCTGGTCACGGCGGCGAGCTTTGCGCTCGTGCCACCGCTGCCCGGCAATCCGCGCGTCGTCCTCGGCCTCGCCAGCCTCGCCATGTTTGCCCTCGGCTTCTGGGACGACCTCTCGGCCCTTGGCGCACGCAAGAAACTGATCGGGCAGATCGTCATCGCGGTCGCCGCGTTCTATTGCGGTTTGAAGGTGGACACGTTCAAGAACCCGCTCTCCGGCGTGGTCTATGAACTCGGCGGCTGGTCCGTCTTCGCCACGGTGTTCTGGCTGGTGGCGATGACGAATCTGATCAACCTGATTGACGGCATTGACGGCCTGGCGGCGGGCATCTCACTGATGCTGATGTGCCTGCTGGTCTATGTGGGCATGCATGGGCAGATGTTTTCGCTCTGCATCGCCATGGGCATGGCGGGCGCGCTCATCGGGTTTCTGTATTTCAATTTTCCGCCCGCGAAAATTTATCTCGGCGACGGTGGCGCGTACTTCCTCGGCTTCCTGATCGGCGGACTGACGATTGAGAATTCAAACAAAGGCACGGTCGCCGCCGCGCTCATCGCGCCGATCTTCGCGCTGGCGCTGCCGATTCTCGACACGAGCTTTTCCATCGTGCGGCGCGGTTTGAAGGGGCTGCCTCTCTTCCGTCCGGACCGCCGGCACATTCATCACCGGCTGCTGCACCAAGGCTGGTCGCGGCGGCGCACGGTGCTGACGCTCTACGGTGTGTCACTGATTTTTCTGGGGCTGGCCTTTGTGGTCTTCTGGTCGGGCGGACGGTGGACGCCGATTCTGTTCGGCTGCGCCTTCATGCTGGTGCTAATCGTCGCGCCGAGCGTGGGCTTGATTCGCAACTGGCTGACTGTGGGCCGCGCGCTGGGCAACTCGCTGGACATGCGGAAGGAGATTCAATACGCGCTGCTGCTCCGCAAGTGGATGGAGATGGAAGCAGATCGCACGGAGTCGCTGGCCGCGCTGTGGAATGATTTCACCTTCGTCGCCAAGAAGCTCGGCTTCACCGAGGTGATTCTCACCCATCGCGACGCGCGCTGCACTTGGACCGGCACGGAGGAGGAAACTCCGTTACGTTCTGCGCGCCACGAATTGCACATCACGGGCGAGACCGTGCTGCTGGATGTGTTCGCGCCGAAGGCGATGAACGAGGAGCGCTTTCAAATCCTGCATGAACTCGCCGCCGAAATGTGGCAGCACGCCGCGCAACGCTGGAGCGAACGCAGCGCGGCGGCTTTCGTGCTGCCCCAGTTGCCGCGCAAAACGGTGGATGGTTTGTCCACGGTCTAGCGGAGCAGGGGGATCAAATCCCCAGACCGGACAGCGTGTTCGCCAGATGGTTCGCCGCCTGCACGAGGCGCGGATGACTGCCCTCGAAATCTTCCACCGAGCGCCGCAGTTGGCTCACGTCCTCCTGCAAGGTCCGCACTTCCCCGGCTTCGCCGAGCGGATCGTTCGAGGTGCTTTCGCTGGGCGGCAGTTGTTGCGCCTCGGTCTTGAGCTGCGCCACGAGCGCGAGCAGTTCCGCGCGCGCCGCCGGCGGGAGGCTCGACTCTTGGAGCCGCGTTTCAATCTGCCGGATGGTTTTGTGAATCATAAATTTATCAGCCTCCGAACTGACCTTCCTTGGTGCGGAAGAGCACGTTGAAGGTCGTCATCGAACCGTAGCACTTGGTGATGTATTGCTGCATCTCGATTTTTTCGCCGTCGCTGAGTTTGTCGTGCGCGTTCACCTTTTGTTCCAGCACGCGCAGGTTGTTGCGCATCATCACGATCTTGTGGAAGAAAACTTCGAGCGGGACTTCCTTGGTTTGCAGCGTCGGATCGGCGGGATGCAAAACCGCTTGACCGCCCTGCCAGCGCGCGCCGAGTTCTTCGAGGACGAAATCGGACGGCTCCAGGCCGAGCGCGTCCACCGCTGCCTGCACGGTTTCCTGGACGAAGAGTTTCAGCGGCTGGCTGAGTCCGGTGATTTCGACCTGCGCCTCGGCCGGCACGAGTCCGGCGGGTTCGGGCGCCACGGTGCGCTGGCCGTCGTCGAACCGGATTTCCGCCGTCTGCTCGGCAATGGTCTTTACCGTGCCCACGCCATACTGTGGATGGCGCACTTTCATGCCGAGGTGCAACGCTTCGATTTTCATGGGTGCGAGTGTTCGGGGTGGCGCGGAAAAAATCCAAACTTCAAAATCCAAATCGCAAATAAATTCCCACCCGGGAGCGCTGCGACCGGCGAAGAGAG
>JANNGC010000198.1:0-2650 GCA_031380445.1 Pedosphaera sp. | reverse complement strand
CGATCATCGAGGTGGGCTTCCACGACCACACCAACGACGCCCCCGTGCTGCGCGACCCGAAAGCCCGCACCGTCGTGGGCCGCGCCGCGATGCAGGCCGTCGTGAAATACATGAACCAGTTCGACGGCGTGCCGCTGGTTTTTCTACCTGAGCCGCCCGCGAATGTCCGCGCGTCCGGCGCGGCGGACGGCGCGATCACCTTGCGCTGGAGCGCACCCGTGAGCAGCGGCGGCAGCAGCGCGGCCACGGGCTACGTGATTTATCGCAGCACGAACGGCTATGGCTTCGGCACTCCCATCACCGTAAGCAACGTGACGAGTTGGAAAATCACCGGGCTGACGAGCGGTGTGGACTATTACTTCCGCGTCGCGGCCGTGAACGCGGGCGGCGAGTCCATGCCGTCGGAAGTCGTCGGCTGCCGCACGCCGACGAGCAGCACGCAGTCGCGCGTGCTCGTGGTGAATGCCTTCGACCGTTTCGACCGCACGACGAACCTGCGCCAGAACACGACCGTGAAAGGGTGGGCGCCGCCCGGCGCGAGCGGCACCATCGAGCGCGTGCTGCCGAGGCGGAACAACTCATTCGACTACGTTGTTCAGCACGGGCAGGCCATCAGCGCGTATGGATTGCCGTTTGATTCCTGCCAGAACGAGGCCGTCGCGAGTGGTGCGGTGGCGCTGGGTGATTACGCCATTGTCGTCTGGGCGAGCGGCCAGGAGTCAGTGAATGACGAGACGTTCAGCGACGCGGAGCAGATGGCGATTGCGAACTTCCGCAACGCGGGCGGGCATCTCTTCGTCTCCGGTTCGGAAATCGCGTGGGACTTGGATCGCGCCTCCGGGCCGAGCGCGAGCGACCGCGCGTTCTTCAACAATCATCTCAAAGCCAATCTCGCCAACGACGCGAATGACGACTCGAACAGTTACGACCTCGCCTCGGTCATCGGCGGCCTCTTCGCCACGCGCGCGAGCACGACGTTCGATGACGGCTCGCGCGGCGTGTATTTCGTGCGCACGCCGGATGTGCTGACGCCGTTCGGCGCAGGCGCAAGCGCGGCGCTGAATTATTCCGGCAACGCCAACGGCGCGGCGGCGATTCAATACGACGGCAGCGCGGGCGGCGGCAAAGTGGTCTATCTCGGCTTCCCCTTCGAGACAATCACCAGCGCCACACGCCGCCAGCAATACATGGCCGACGCGCTCGCCTACTTCACCACGAACACCGCGACGCTCGTGGCGGCGGGCGCGATTTGGAAATACCACGACACCGGCGCGGACCTCGGCACCGCGTGGCGCGAGACGAATTTCAACGACAGCGCGTGGTCGAGCGGCCCGGCGCAACTCGGCTTCGGCGACGACGACGAGGCGACCGTGGTGAACACCAACCGCCTGCGTATCACGACCTACTTCCGCCACGCCTTCACGCTCACCGGCACCGGCGAACTCGCCACCGTCACGCTCCGCCTCAAGCGCGACGACGGCGCAGTGTTGCATCTGAACGGCGTGGAAGTGTTCCGCAGCAACCTGCCCACGGGTTTAATCACGACGGCGACTTCCGCGCTCACGGCGGTGGGTGGCGCGGACGAGTCCGCGTGGTTCACCACGAATCTGAATCCCGTCGCGTTCCTCGTGGGAACGAATTTGCTCGCCGTGGAAATCCATCAAAACGGCACGAACAGCAGCGACTTAAGTTTTGATTTGGAACTGCTCGCCACCTTGCGCCCGGCGCGCGCCACGACTTTGATCGCGGACGGCGCGGTGTGGAAGTATCACGACCTCGGCGTGAACCTCGGCACGACCTGGCGGAACAACTCTTTCAACGACGCCGCGTGGAGCAACGGTGTGAGCAAGTTTGGTTTCGGCAACGACGGTGAAGTCACCACGTTGGCGCGCACGAATGTGAACGGCAGCACCAACGTGACGTTCTACTTCCGTCGCCAGTTCTACGTGCCGTCGCCGCTCGCCGTGCAATCCCTCACCGCCCGCCTCGTACGCGACGACGGCGCGGTCATTTACCTGAATGGCTCCGAACTCTGGCGCGACTCCATGCCCGCCGGAACCATCACCCACACCACGCCCGCCTCCGCCACGATCAGCGGCACCGACGAGACAAGTTGGCTAACTTTCAACCTTCAACTTTCAACCTTCAACCTGCTCCTCCCCGGCCTGAACACTCTCGCCGCCGAGATTCATCAAATGACCAACGCGAGCAGCGACGCGGGCTTCAACTTCGAGCTGCTCGCCAACGTGAGCATGAACACAAACCTCGCCCTGCACGCCAGTCAGTCCGGCTCCGACTTGATCCTCACCGCGCCGACCGATGCGAATTACTTCACGCTCCTCGCCGCGACCAACCTCACGCCACCGGTGCTGTGGAGTTCGCTGACGAATACGCCCTCGTTCATCGGCAATGAGTGGCGCATGACGCTGCCCGTCACGACCAACGGCCAGAGGTTCTACCGTCTGTCGGGCGAGTAACGCCCCGGAGCGCGGACTTTCCAGTCCGCAGCAACGTGAAATGAAGAGCGGTGTTGGCAGGTTCTCAAGCCCCGTCCTGCGAACATTGCTGCGGACTGGAAAGTCCGCGCTCCAGGCCATTTCCGAATCCCTCGTTGACACCCCCATGACCCATTCTTAGATTGACCTCACGA
>JANNGC010000180.1:0-6233 GCA_031380445.1 Pedosphaera sp. | reverse complement strand
GAAGTCCACGATCACCGCCGCCTCGCCCGCGATCTCGTGCATGATGGGAATGTCTTGCAGCAAACACGGCGTCGCGGAGGCCAGCGCCTCGGTCGTGGTGCGGCCAAACGTTTCCTCGCGGCTCGGCAGCACGTAGGCCAGCGCGTGGCGGTAGAGCACGGGCAGCCACTTGAAATCAATCCAGCCCAACATGCGGACGTTCGCCTCGATGCCGCGCGCACGAATCACGTCCTCGGCGGCGGCCTTTCCGCCTTCCCAGTCGCCGCCGACCATGACCACCGGCATCTGCGCGCGCAGTTCCGCCGGGAGATCGGCGTAGGCTTCGAGGAAGAGCGGCGCCTGCTTGTAGCGATAAAAATTCGAGGCCCAGAACAGGTAGCCAGGTTCTAGGCCCAGTTCCTTTTTCAGCGCCGCGATTTCGCCCGGCTCCGGCGTGGGCGTGTATTCCGTCTGCGTGCCTTCGTGACTGACGATGAGCTTGTTCGTGGAGATCGGATACGCCGCGCGCAGCTTGGACGCGGCGAAGCCGGAGTTCGTGATGACCAGCGCGGCCTTGCGCACGCCGTGCGAGCAGGTGCGCTCGCGATAGACCTGGCGCACGAAGCCGACTTTGTTTTCGCGCGAGAGAAATTGCAGCGAATTCACGCCCATGAACACCGGCAGCGGTGCGCGAATCGGCGAGAAGCCGATGGTGAACAGTCCGGCGCAGCCCAGCCGCTGCGCGTGCGGGCCGACCTTGAAATGGTCTGCGATCAGCCGCTCCTGGATGCGGTCGTTGGCCGGGTAGTCGCGCACGTACTGCAGGCGCGGGTGCGTGAGATCAATCTCCTGCGTCGGCCCGGCAAAGACGACCCATTCCAGTTCGGGAAAATAATTCAGCGAGTGCAGCAGATACTCGCGGAAGAACGTGGTGAGAGCGGTCTGCCGTTGCGGATTTTCGCAGAGGAAGGTGAAGGCCAGCTTCACGCGCGGACGTGCGGCGGTCGGAGCAGGAGGCGGGAAACTCCGCACCGGCGCGCGGAATTCCGGAGCCAGCGCCGCCGCGCGCGCGGCCGTCAACGCGTCCACCGTGCGCTCCGCGACCTGTGACCACTGATGGCGCGCGAGGAGTTTGTCGCTCCAGCTTGAAATCAACTCCGGCGTCGCGGCCAGCGCGTCGTTCATTGCGCGTTGGAACGACGAGTAATCCGAATTGGAAAACGCCAGACCGGTGTCGCCCATCGCCTCGCGCGTCGGCGGCAGCGAGGAGAAGACCGCTGCCGCGCCTGCCAGCGTCGCTTCGAGCGGCGGCATGCCAAAACCTTCGTGATCGGAAAAATACGCGAGCACACGGGAGCGTTGCAGCAGTTCGCGATATGCCGGTTCATCCAGCCGCTCGGCGTGATGCCAGCCCGGACGTTTCGGGAACGGCGTGTTCTCCGGCAGGCTGCCCACGAGATCAATCTGTCCGTTGAATCCACTCTCGTCCTGCCAGCGTTGCAGCCAAGCGACGGCGAGGTCGGTGCGTTTGTGCGGCCAGCGGCTGGTGAGCGCCACGATGCGGTTCTCGCGCGGGAGATGAAGTTTCAGCGGACGTTCAAACCCGATGCCGACGCAATGCACACGCGGCTCGGGCAGCGCGTGCTTGCGGGCCACGCGCCGCACTTCATTCGCGGTGAACTCGGTGTTGGTGAGAATCAACTGCGCCTCGCGCAACGTCGCCAGCATGGAGCGGCGGAAGTAGTGGCCCTCGAACGGCGGCCCCTCGCCGGGATACTCCTGCGCGTACACATCGTGCATCATGTCATGCACATAGACCGCGAGACGAATGGGCGGACGGCGCAGGAACGACGCGAAGCCTTTCGGCAGCAGCAGCCATTCGTTCCCTGTTTGCCGCGCCTCGGAATAGACCTGCCATTGATCCCAGAGGATGCGCTCGACGCGGCCGCCGATGGCGCTCTCGCAATGGACACGCTGCGTGGCGGGCGGCAGCGAAAGCAGCGGTTGCAGCGCGTGATTGCCGAGGACGGTGAGATGCGCGAGGCGCGGCTCGCGGGCCAGCGCGTGCGCGAGCTGGAGCGAGACGTTGAAGATGCCAATGGACTTGGTGCGCGCGAAATCCTGATCGGCGAGCGAATAGGTGAGCGACAGCGGCGTCATCGCGGTTCGTCGGAGCGCAGACTTTCCAGTCCGCAGCCAGCCTCGACCACGGAGAGTTGCAGCCCAGTCGAGAACCGCCGGCCAATAGCGCGCGGCTGCGGACAGGAATGTCCGCGCGCCAGAGGAAAGGCCGAGCCGCGCGTCTTCACTCCTGCTCCATCACCTTCACCTTGCCCGCCAGCTTGTCGGTGACTTTCTGCAAGTCCGCCTCGACCATCAGCTTCACGAGTTCGGTGAACTTCGTCTTCGGCTCCCAGCCCAGCTTCTGCTTCGCTTTGCCGTAGTCGCCGATGAGCAAATCCACTTCCGCCGGGCGCGTGTAGCGTTCGTCGAAGGCGACGTAGTCCTCCCACTTCAAACCGACGCAAGTGAAGGCGTGCTCCAGAAACTCGCGCACCGAGTGCGTCTCGTTCGTCGCAATCACGTAATCGTCCGGCTCCGGCTGTTGGAGCATCAGCCACATGGCCTCGACGTATTCCTTCGCGTAACCCCAGTCGCGTTTCGCATCGAGGTTGCCGAGGTAAAGTTTCTTCTGAAGACCCGTTTTGATGTTCGCCACGGCGCGCGTGATCTTGCGCGTAACGAAAGTTTCGCCCCGGCGCGGGGACTCGTGATTGAAGAGAATGCCGCTGCTCGCGTGCATCCCGTAGCTCTCGCGGTAATTCACCGTGATCCAGTGCGAGAAAACTTTCGCGCAACCATACGGCGAGCGCGGATAGAACGGCGTGTTCTCCCGCTGCGGCACTTCCTGCACGAGACCGAACATCTCGCTCGACGACGCCTGATAAAACCGCGCCTTCACGCCCGTCTCGCGAATCGCCTCCAGCAGCCGCACCGTGCCCGTGGCCGTGATGTCCGCCGTGTATTCCGCCGCGTCGAAGCTCACGCGCACATGGCTCTGCGCGGCGAGATTGTAGATTTCATCCGGCGCAATTTTCCCCACGAGCCGCGACATGGCGCTGCCGTCCGAGAGATCGCCGTAGTGGAGGAAGAGGCGTTTGCCGCTCTGATGCGGGTCTTGATAAATCTCCTCCAGCCGCCCCGTGTTGAACGTGCTCGCGCGCCGGATAATGCCATGCACCTCGTAGCCTTTGCCGAGCAGCAGCTCCGCGAGATACGAGCCGTCCTGTCCGGTGATGCCGGTGATCAATGCCTTCTTCGCCATAGATTTCGCGCGGCACGGTGCGGAACTTCCCCCGGCAAGACAAGCCGCAATCGGGTCCGCCTGGCGATTGGAAGCAAGGGCGGAAAAACCGGGTGCGGGTCCGCCTCCTTTTCTCTTCAGCGGGCGAGGGCCGGCCAAGGTGGGATTGTTTTCACCGTGAACCGCGCGAAAGACGCGAACGGGAAATTTCCCTGTTCGCATGATTCGCGTGGTTCGCGGTTTTCATTCCGAAAAATTTTCGGTTCCACTTTTCGGCCTGCGCGCCTAAAACGCTCGCGCCATGTCTGCCCCTTCGCCAAATCAAAAAAGAATTCTCTGGGCGTCGCTCACCGTCCTCGCCGTCACCGTCGGCCTCGCGTGCCTGCTCGGCCTGGTCTGGGGACTCGGGCGCGTGCTCAATGTCCTCTCGCCCGTGATCTGGCCGCTGGCCGTGGCGGGCGCGCTCGCCTACCTCCTCGATCCGGTCGTGGACTTGCTGGAAAAGCGGAAGCTGAAACGTCAGAACGCCATCCTCTGCGTCTTCGCGGTGGCCATTTTGCTGGTCGGCGGCGTCGGCGCGCTGGTCGTGCCACGACTTGTTTCGGAAACGCGCGAACTGGTCGGGAAAATTCCCGACTACACCCGGCAGCTCCAGCAACGCGCCACCACCTGGCTCGACACCAAGCCCGAGTGGAAGATTCCCTTCCTCTCGCGCTCCGGCACGACCGCCACGCTCACCAACGCCACGCTCACGCTGACCAATGTCGTCACCATCACCGGCGCCAACGTCACCACTAACACCGTGGCCGGCAACACCGCGCCCGCCGCCCAGACCGTCGAGCAGCAGACCGTGCAATCCATCGCCGCGTGGTTGCCCAAGGCCCTCCCGATCATCGGCAACTGGCTCGTCAATCAAGTCACGCGCGTGGCCGCGTGGTTCGGGCTGCTCGCCGGCATCGCGCTCGTGCCGATCTACTGCTTCTACTTCCTGCTGGAGAAGAAGGGCATTCAAGGCCACTGGAGCAATTACCTCCCCGTGTCCGAATCGCGCGTGAAGGAGGAAATCATCTTCGTCATCACCGCGATCAACGACCGACTCATCGTGTTCTTTCGCGGCCAAGTTCTCGTCGCCGCGTGCGACGGCGTGCTCTACGCGATCGGCTTTTTCGCCATCGGCTTGAACTACGCGCTGCTGCTCGGACTTATCGCGGCGGTGCTGACCATCGTGCCGTTCCTCGGCGCGATTGTGACCTTCGTCATCGCCTTCGTGCTGGCGGTGGTGCAGTTCCAAGACTGGCTGCATCCGCTGCTCGTCGTGGGCGTGTTCGCCGTGGTGCAAACGCTCGAGGGCCTCGTCATCTCGCCCAAGATCATCGGCGACCGCGTGGGGCTGCATCCGCTCACCATCATCGTGGCCCTGATGGTCGGCACCACGCTGCTCGGCGGATTGCTCGGCGGCCTGCTGGCCATCCCGCTCACCGCGACGCTGCGCGAGCTGATGTTCCGGTATGTGTGGAAGAAGGCGGGGAAGTGAACGGGAAGTGAACCGCTAATGGACCCTAATGAACGCTGATGGGAAACGGAGCGCCGAGCATCGCTCGGCACGAACACACGAAATTATTCTTCATGCCGAGCAATACTCGGCGCTCCGAGTTGTGCCCGCGCCGCTTTTCTATCAGCGTTAATTAGCGTGCATTAGCGGTTAAAAATCTTCACCGCACATCCACGCACGCGATCTCCCCGCGTGAGTTGCGGACGAAGATGCGCCCATCCGCCAGCACCGGCGCGGTCCAGCATTTGCCGCCGAGGATTTGCGCGCGCGTGACGGGTTTGAATCCCTCCGGCGACGCAGGCGCGATCAGCAATTCACTGGAGCCGCTGACGGCGATGAGTTTTCCATTCGCGATGATCACGCCGCCGGAACCGAAGCCCGCGTGCTTCCACTTCTCCACGCCGGTCGCGAACTCGACGCACTTGAGCGACGCCTTCTCCGTGGTGTCGCCGTCCACGCCGTAGAGATGGCCCTGGAACAAGACCGCGCCGTTCATCTGCGTGCGCAGCGCCTTGGATTTCCACACTTCCTCCGGAGCCGCGCCGCCAAGTTTGAACAACGCTCCGCCTTTGCCGTAGCCGGTCGAGAGAAACATCTTGTCGCCATCAATGATCGGGTCGGATGCGTTCACGCCATACTGCGTGAGCCACTTGACGCGCCACGCTTCCTTGCCGTCCTGGAGATTCACCGCCACGTACGATTGCGCCGAACCGATGACGGCCAGCGTCTCCGCGCCCCGCTTCAACGGCCATGGCGTGGAATAGCCCGCGCTCTTCGGCGCAGACTGCCAGAGCGTCGCACCGGTCTTCTTGTCGAGCGCGAGTCCGGCATCGCCGACGTTGAGAATCACTTTGTCGCCCGCCACCAGCGGCGCACCGCCGAAGCCCCAGTCCGGCAGGCGCGCGCCGGTTTCCTTCTGCACGTTCTTCGACCAGATGATTTTTCCATCCGTAGCGTTGAAGCAAAACATGTCGCCCCAGCGGCTCAGCCAGAACACGCGGTCGCCATCGATCGTGGGCGTGCCGGTGGTGCCGCCGTCGAAATACTTGTCGCCCAGCTCGGAGGGATAGGCGTGTTTCCACACGACCTTGCCCGTGTTCGCGTCGAAGCAGAAGACGGTGTCTTTCTCGTCCGCGTGGCCGACGGTGAAGGCGCGTCCCTCCGCGACGACGAACGATGAAAAGCCCAGCCCGACCTGCGCGCGCCAAGCGATGCTCGGGCCGGAAGCGGGCCATTGGTCGAGCCAGCCTGTCTCGGTCGAGATGCCGTTGTGGTCCGGTCCGCGCCATTGCGGCCAGTCTTTCGCCGCGAGCGACATGGCGGTGGCGACCGCCGCGACGGTCGTGATAAGGAGAATCTTCATAGAGTTCAGAGTGCGCATCGGGTAAGCAGACGGAG
>JANNGC010000166.1:0-2115 GCA_031380445.1 Pedosphaera sp. | reverse complement strand
GCCTAGTGGTGAGGCGCTTTGGATTTCATACGCGTGTCCGTTTGCGTGGCTTGCTGCGGAGTGGAAAGTCCGCGCGCCTTCTTTCCACTCGCCGCCGCGCGGCGCGTTGCGCTAACACACGCGCATGGTATCGCTCACTCGACGTTTGGTTTTCCTGCTCTCCGCGCTCGTCGCCATCTGGCTGCAAGGCTGCGCACAAATGCGTCCGTCACCGGACGCTGAGTTCCGGCGCGTGGCGGATGAGTATCTCGCGGGCTACCTCGCGTGGCGTCCCGCCACCGGCATGGTCCTCGGCCTGCACGAATACGACGGCCGCGTCACCGACTTCAGCCGCGCCTCACTCGACTCCGAATTACGCCGCCTGAAAGAATTTGATCGCAAGCTCGCCAACCTCTCGCCGAAAAAACTCACGCGTGAAGCCGCGTTCGATTACCGCCTGCTGCAAGCGAACATCCGCACCGAGATTTTCGGCTTCGAGCAGGACGAATCGTTCACACGCGACCCGATGACCTACGCGGGCGCGATTGATCTCACGCAATACGTGAAGCGCGAGTACGCGCCGCTGGCCAAGCGCGTGCGCGCCATCATCGCCATCGAGCAGCAGACCACCGCGCTCTTCAGCGCCGCGCGCGCGAACCTCGTGCGCGTGCTGCCGAAGCCGCTCGTCGAGACGGCCATTGACATCGCGGAGGGCAACATCGCGTTCCTGGAAAAAGATTTGCCGCCCGCCGTGCAACCGGTGAACGACGCGCGGTTGCTCGCCGAGTTCGCCGCCGCCAACCGCCTCGCGCTGACCGAACTCAGCAACTACGTCGTGTGGCTCAAACGCGAGCGCTTGCCGCAGGCGGACAACAGCTACGCGCTCGGGCGCGAGAAGTATCGCGCGTTCATGCGGCTCACGGAGTTCGTCGAGTTGACGCCGGAACAGTTGCTGGAAATCGGGATGCGCGAATTGAAGAACGAGCAGGAGAAATTCGCTGCCGCCGCCAAATTGATTGATGCGAGCAAACACCCCCACGATGTCTTCAAGGCCATCCAGAAAGATCATCCCACACCGGAAGGTTTGATTCCCGACACGCGGAAAAATCTCGAAGCCATCCGCGAGTTCACCGTGGCGCAGAAGCTCATCACGATTCCGTCCGACGTGCGCGTGCGCGTGGAGGAAACGCCGCCGCCGTTCCGTCGCACGAGTTTCGCCTCCATGGATTCGCCCGGCGTCTTCGAGACGAACGCAAACGCCACCGAAGCCTACTACTACGTGACGCCCACCGAGCCGGAGTGGCCGGAGAAACAGAAGGACGAATGGCTCACCGCGTTCAACTACTACACCACCGACATCGTCTCGATTCACGAGGCGTACCCGGGCCACTACGTGCAATACCTCGCACTGAAGGCATCAGGCGCGAGCAGCCTCGCGAAAATGTTTTCCAGCTACGCCTTCGTCGAGGGTTGGGCGCATTACACGGAGCAGATGTTTCTCGACGCCGGTTTTCCGCCCGCCACCACGCCGGAAGAAAAACTCCGCTCTGCGAAGTATCGTCTCGCGCAATCCGACGAAGCGCTGCTCCGCCTCTGCCGCCTTGTCGCCTCGATCAAAATGCACACGCAGAAGATGACCGTGGATGAGGCGACAAAGTTCTTCATGGACAACTGCTACTACGAGGAAAAGACCGCGCGACAGGAGGCGGTACGCGGCACCTACGATCCCGGCTACCTGAATTACACGCTCGGCAAGCTGATGATTCTGAAACTCCGCGCCGACTGGCAGGCGCAGCAAGGCCCGCGCTTCACCCTGCAAAATTTCCACGACGAACTCCTGCGCCACGGGATGCCGCCGCTCCCGCTCCTGCGCGAGCGGATGCTGAAGGACGAGAAGAAGTGGAAGGAGATTTTGTGAGCAGCGAAAACTGTTTCGAGAAATCCCTGAAGAACATCCTTGGAGAGGCCTGGCGCATTTTTCGCGGACGATTTGGCGTGATCGCCGCCGTGGTCATCATGGTCTGGCTTCCGTGCGAATTGCTCAGCAGCTACATGGATGCTTTTGTTTTCGACCCGGATGATTTCCGCCGCTCGCTCAAGTTGAGCCTGTTTCTGGAAAACGTTTTCGGCATCATC
>JANNGC010000139.1:0-10518 GCA_031380445.1 Pedosphaera sp. | reverse complement strand
CGTGCCCCACTTGTTGCCGGTGAAGAGCCGCGTGTTGACGTAATACACGTCGGCCTTGAAGGGGGACTCGAAGCCGTACTTCCAGCCCTTGAGCGTGGAGAGAATCGGGATGTTGTCGGTGACGAGCGAGTATTTGCCCGGTCCAAAGGTGTCGCCGAACTGGCCGAGGTAAATAAACTGGCACGTCTGCGACTCGCGCACGATGAGCTGCGCGCCGCGTTTGATTTCCTTGTCCTCGTCGGGAAAGCGCCACGAGAGCGTGTCGCGCGAGTCGTCCTCCCACTGGATGATGTCCAGCAGTTGCGTCTTCAAGTAATCCATCAGGCCCATAATTTTCTCCGTTGGTTAATCGTTTGTGTTGGTTCGATTGACTGGCGGCATCATCCGCAAAATGATTCGCGAGGGAATTGGAATTTCGCGCGGGGATTTCTAGGCCGACTGCAGATGGTGTTGTCGAAAGGGGACGAGTGCGGAAGCGGTCGTTCGGTAAAACCGAAGTGGCGGAGAGAGGGGGATTCGAACCCCCGATACGATGTTACTCGTATAACGATTTAGCAAACCGTCGCTTTCAACCACTCAGCCATCTCTCCTGCCGGGCGCAGTTTCTTCAACTGCTTTTGTCAGCGGCGCGTTTTTATCGTTTCAAACTTGGGGCGGGTCAACTCCAACTTTCAAATTCACATCGAGAGCACGCCGAGAATGTTCGCGCGCGGGACGGGCCCGAAGGCGCGGCTGTCCACGCTGCGGTTGCGATTGTCGCCGAGGACGAAGTAGTGGCCCTTCGGACAAACGGTGG
This sequence comes from Pedosphaera sp., assembly GCA_031380445.1. GTDB lineage: Bacteria > Verrucomicrobiota > Verrucomicrobiia > Limisphaerales > SIBH01 > JANNGC01. Next base: position 9,722 of record JANNGC010000139.1, on the reverse strand, counting down.
CCTTGCTCAACGGCGACAGGTCGTTGCGCACGAAACGCGAGGCGTAGGGTTCAAAAATTCTGCGGCCGTTCACGTAGGCGGCGTCGTTGCGCATGATGACCGTCTCGCACGGCAGTCCGACGATGCGCTTCACGATCAGGTCGCCGGTCTCGGGGTCTTTCAACACCACCATTTCGCCGCGCGCCGGTTCGCGCGTGAGGTAGGCGAAGCGGTTCAGGATGCAGCGGTCGCCGGCGCGCAACGTGGGGGCCATGCTCACGCCTTTCACTTCCACGGCGGTGACGATGACGCGGCTGAAGAAGAAATAGCTGCCGACGGAGAGCGCGATGAGGAGTCCGAACTTGAGCACGCGGCGCGGGCCGGAGGAAACGGCATGGGGGCGGGTGGTCGAGTTGTTCCACCGCTTCATTGCAGCCAGCCAGCGTTTCATAATCGTTACCGTTCCGTCGCCGCCATTTTTAAGCCGCTCGTGTCCCGCACCACAAGAGCCGCCTTTACGGCGGGGCAGGCCGGGGAAATTACTACTCGCCCGCCTTCACCTCGCGCAATTCGATTTTCGTCGCGTCGGCGGAGCCAAGTTCCAGCAGCGCGGCATTGCGATAAAGGTCGAGACGATTGGTGCGCGACGCCATCGCCTCGGCGGCGCGCAAGCGCTGGCCGTTGATTTCCTGAACCGACAACACGTCGAGCGCGACCGGGTCGGTGCTGAAGCGCAACTGGTTCAACGCCACCGAGTCGTGCAACCGCAACGACTGCTCGCCCTGATACTGGCAGACCAGCGCGTCGGTGATGTTCAGCACCACGCGCTCGCCGATGCTGGGCAGCGCGATGATTTCCGGCACGGCTTGCGCGAGTTTCGCCGGGTCGCCCTCGAAGCGCATGGTGTTGTCCACGCTGCCGAGCGCGAGGCTGTAGAGGTGCCCGCACACGCCGATGGAGTTGTGGTTCAACAGCGGCGCGATGCTGATGACCTTCGTGATGTTCGTGGTCAGCAACTTCGTGACGAACGACTTGCGCCCCACGCCGTCCTCCTTCTTCTGAAATTCCAAATCGCCGAAGGACAACTGGCCGAGGAGCGGGAACTCGTAGAACTGCGTTTCCTCCCAGCCCGTGTCGAGCGCGCCCGCCACGCGCACGCCGTGCTCGCGCGCGAGTTCCGCGAAACCCGCCGCGCGCAAATCCGAAAGCTGCCGGTCCCAGATGATGATGCGCTCCGCCGGAATCCCCGCCACCAGCAATCCCTCAACCACGCCAGCGACGACGGACGGCCGCGTGCCGATCTGCGGGCCGGGCGTGGAGAACACTTTGATGCCCACCACGTCCTGCGTGCTCACGAGCGAGCGCCACGCGGCGGCCACATCGGCGCGCTTAGTGAAGTTCGTGATGCCGCGCTGCACCAGTGCGCGGACGAACTCGGGCTGCGGCTTGAAGGCTTCTGTAGCGCGCGCATCCTCGACCACAACCACGCGGGGAAACGACGGCACGGTCTGGCCGGGCAAAGGCGTTTCTGCACTGGCGAGCAATGGGAAAATGCACGCCAGCAACAGCGCCCAGCGCGGATTAACTGCGGGGAAAAGTGCGTTCCTTGACACGTTCAACCAGCGAATGCTACCACGGGCCGAAATGGTGGCGATCAAAAATTCCCCGCAGAAAACCCTGCTCTTCCTCGCGCTCGCGCTGCTGCTGGGACTGGCCGGCTGCACGCCGCCGGGACCGCGCGCGCTGCTCGAAGGCGACAAGTTATTGCGTGCCGGAAAACCTTCCGAAGCGATTGATGAGCTGCGACTCGCCACCGACCTTCTGCCCGGCGAACCGCGCGCGTGGAATCTCCTCGGCCTCGCCTACCATCGCGCCGGGCAGCCGCAGCCCGCGATCCAGGCGTATCGTCAGGCGCTGCTGCGCGACCGCAGCAACCTCGTCAGCGTCACGCACTTCAATCTTGGCTGCCTGCTGCTCGAGCAGAACACGGCGGCGGGCGCGGTGGACGCCCTGCGCAGCTACACGCTCATCACGAACAATCCGGCGGGCTTCGCGCGACTCGGCTCGGCGCAGTTGCGATTGCGGCAATATGCTGACGCGGAAAAATCCTTCGTCACCGCGCTGCGCTGGGACGCGAAGAATGCCGAGGCGTTGAACGGACTCGGCGTCGCGCGCGTGCTGCGCGGCCAGCGCGATGCGGCGCAGTATTTCACCGCCGCGCTTCAGTCAGATGCGAAGTATCCCCCTGCCCTCCTCAACTCCGCCGTGCTCGCGCACCAAAGCTCTGCGACGAAGCCGGCGGCGTTGCAACGCTACCGTGATTACCTCGCCGCCCAAGGCAGCGGTGGCCGCACCGACGCGGTGAAGCTCCTCATGCAGCAGTTGGAATCCGAACTCGCGCCCGCGCCGACTCCGCCGCCCGCGAAAGTTGTGGAAGCACCGAAGACCAGCCCGCCGCCGGTCGCAGTGACAAAGACCATTCCGCCCACCGCACCCGTGGTCGTAATCAAAACAAATCCACCCGTCACGATTCAGAAAACGAATCCCGTCGTCGCCGTGACCAACAAACCTGCCGCGCCGCCCGCGCCCGTGACCATCGTCGCTGTGCAGGAAACCGCGCCGCCGAAGTTCGCCGTCACGGAACCGCCCGTCGTCAGGAAGACGCCCGCGCCTGTCCCCACGCCGAAGCCGGAACCCATCGCCGAGACACCGCCGGCCTTCATCGTTCCTGAATCCAAGCCCGCGCCCACGACGCCGGAGAAGAAGCGCGGGTTCTTTTCCAAGCTGAATCCCTTCAGCGGCGGCAAGCCCAAGCTCGCGCCGACCGAGGATGTTTCCCGCACCATCATTTTGAATCCCGACTCCGCACCCTCGACACTCGACCTCGCCACGCGCGCGCCGGACCAAAAGCCTTCGTTCCCGCGCTATCGCTACCTCACGCCCACGCCGCCCGCCGCCGGAGATCGCGCCACGGCGGACCGCGCGTTGCAACAGGCGCTGGCCGCGCAGCGCGCCGGACGCACGACGGAAGCGCGCAGCGCCTTCGCCACTGCTCTGGCCGCCGACGCGAGCTACTTCGAGGCGCACTACAACTCCGCGCTGCTCGCGTTTCAGTCCGGCGAGAACGCCCGTGCGCTGGCGGGCTGGGAAACCGCGCTCGCCTTGCAGCCGGATTCCCTCGCCGCGCGCTACAGCTTCGCGCTCACGCTCAAGCAGGCGGGCCACGCCACGGACGCCGCGAACGAGTTGGAGAAAATCATCGAGGCCAAGCCGGACGACGCGCGCGCGCATCTCGCGCTGGGAAATCTCTACGCGCAGCAACTGCTGGAGCCGATGAAGGCGCGCGCCCACTACAAGAAGTTTTTGGATTTGGAGCCGCGCAGTCCGCAGGCGGCGGCGATCCGCTACTGGCTGTCCGCGAATCCGTGAGGAGCGCGGACCGCCGAGTCCGCGTGTTCGTCATTTATCGAGAGCAACGGCCAGAACCAATACCCAGACCTTGGCGTGCCTTCTCCCTCACCCCGGCCCTCTCCCGCGGGGAGAGGGGGAATCGCATCCAGTCTTCTGCGCGAGTGCAGCGTTATCTTGTTCGGACGCTGCATGACTTTCTCCCTCTCCCAGCGGGAGAGGGCCGGGGTGAGGGAGAAATGTGATTTGTTCCAAGACGGCAATTCCACCGCCACGGTCTGAGGAAAGATTTTTCAACACGCGGACTCAGCGGTCCGCGCTCCGTTACGGCTGGAGTTTCCCCGCGAGCAGCCAGGCCACGCGGCGGAGAATCTTTTTGTCGGGATAGTTCGGATTGGCGATGAGCGCGCGACCCCGCGCGACCACGGAGGCGCGCACGTCGGAGAGCCGTTCGAGACGCGCCAGCGATTCGGCGCGCTCAAGGTCGCCAAACCGGTTCTGGGGCATGTCGTCCGACTTCTTCAACTGGCTGTTCCGGCTGGCCCGGTGGTTTCTGCCGTTCTCTCTCATGGCTTCGTTCGCCTTCGGGTATGGAGTCCCGACGGCGGTTCGAGGAAGAACATCGTCACGCGGGAGACGGTTCTTTAACCAACCGAGCGCGGGTTTTTAACCCGCAGCAACATCCGCAAGCCGAGGGCGCAAGAACTTGCCCGCACCGCTGCCCATTTCACGTTGCTGCGGGTTGGAAAACCCGCGCTCCGTCAAATTAGAACACCGCCCGCCCGCCGCCACGCTTGCAATTGCCTTGGGGAATGCTTAGTCAAAACGCCATGAAGCAGCGCATCCTGGTGGTGGACGACGAGCCGCAAATCCGCGAGATGCTTTCCATGTACTTTTCGCGGCACGGTTACGACGCCGCCACGGCGGGCGATTCTGCCACCACGCTGCAGCTCGTGAAGGAGACCGCCGTGGACGTGGTGGTGCTCGACATCAGCCTCGCCGACGAGGACGGCTTGAAACTTCTGGAGCAGTTGAAGAAGAACCAGCCCGGCCTGCGCGTCATCATGCTCACCGGCATGGGCTTCGTGGAAGACCTGCTGCAAGAGGCGCAGCAAAAGGGCGCCGACGGCTACGTGAGCAAAGTGCTGCCGCTCGACGAACTCCTCCTCGCCATCCAGCGCATTTTGAAGAACCCGCCCGCCTAGCCCCTCCGCGTGTGAGACGAGGTGACGAGTCTCTGATCAAAAAATCCGGCAGACAGAATTGTCAGAATTCCCTCCGCCCCCAATTTTGTTCATTCTGTGAATTCTGTCTCAAACTACCGCCTCACTTCACGCGAATTACATACACCGCGCTGACGAAAGGCGGAAACGGCATCGCGCCTGGGCTGAAGTCAATGGTCACAAAATTCTGCACCGTGCCCACGCCTGCGTTGTCCGCCTGTGCCGTTGGTAGGGCGGCATGTCCTCAGCGCGCCGGGGTGAGGCGTGGGCGAGTTTGGGAACGTCCCGCCGATTCCGGCGCGGCGCGGTGAGGACACCGGCGCCCTACCACCGGGGGCGTGTCTTCATCCCGGAGGGATGGCGGAATGTAGCCGGGGGTCGAGGAGCGGAGCGACGAACACCCCCGGAAACGCGCCCGCGAAGGTCAGCACCCCGGAGGCGGTGCCGGAACGCGGGCGAACCGGCGGGGCGTTCCCGCACCCCATCCGGGGTGCCGACCGATGGGGCGTGCGACCGGGGGTGTCGCCGCCGCTCCACCCCCGGCTACATTCCGCCCAGCCTCCGGCTTGGGAAGAAGGCGCGCGAGAACCCGAGGCCGGTAGGGCGACGCTGTCCTCAGCGCGCCGGAGTGAGGCGCGGGCGAGTTCGGGAACGCCGCTCGTGCGCAGGAGCGCGGCTCTGCGAGCCGCAGCACGCTGGACGGGTCGAGGCCGCTGCGGGTCACAGACCCGCGCTCCGGGGGCGTGGACCAGTGCCGAAACGCCGCTCCGATTCGCGGCGCGGTGAGGACACCGACGCCCTCCACCGTGGAGGAAATTCCCCTCGACCGGCCCGGGACGGCCCTCTAGTTTTCGACTATGAAATGAGAGAGGGTGAAAACTGAGATGCCTGCTCACGGTTAAGCCACTTCACACATGTCCACTTCCCGCATCACCAAAATAATCTGCATCACAACAACAGCTCTAGCAGTCGTTGGCTCGCTCGCCCTGTGGGTGAACTACAAAATCCACCGCATCCCGATTCCCAAGCGGGAAAAGCTGGCTGACTGCACATCTGAAACTCTGTCGTTCCCCATGACGGTTCGCTACCACAGCCCATACGCGATTGTGATTGGGCTGCCGTACACATCCACCGGCCAAATGAGCTTTCGCGGCGAGATGCAGCTTCGTCAGAGCACTCAGATTGTTGCTCGAATCCCGATTAGCTCCGATGACATGACGTATTGCAACTGGCTCGATCCAAAGCCAGGCACAGGATTGGCGGGCTACATCCTAACGTGGTCACGCACCAATCAAGGGGAGCGGCTTAACAACATTCTGGTGAGGGGCCAGACCTACGATGTGCAGATCACCTTCTCGCAGCCGCCACCGAGAGACAGTTCGTTTTGGCTGACATCAATTGGCAAGGTCGGAGAGCGATAACCACGCATCCTTACCGCATTCGCCTTCTGCCTCCCGGTTCAAGGGATGCCGCCCGCCTACAAATGCTTCCCCGTCACCCGCAGATACGCCTCCAGATATTTCTCCTGCGTCTTCTGCACCACGTAGTCGTGGCAGCGCGGGCGCGTGAGGACTGCGGTGCTGCCCCCCTCCTGAAATCGTTTTGACCGGCGCGGGGCTTTCGCCAATTCTCGGCCAACCAGACTGCTTGTTATGTCACTCTCTCGATTGTTGCGCCGTGTGTTTTTTGTGGTCACGTTTCTCGCCTTTTTCGCCTGGTGCGCCGGAGCGCGCGCGGCCAGCGGGGACGAGCATTGGGCGCGCACCTTCGGCGGTCCCGGCCCCACCAACAACGTGCTGGCTCTGGCGGTGAAGGGGGACAGCGTGTACGCGAGCGGCTATTGGAGCGCCGGCCCGGTCTCCACGAACACCTGGATCGAGACGTGGGACGGGACGAAGTGGGCCGCCCTGCCCGGAGTTTTCAGCGCCTCGCTGCTCATCATGTATGACGCGCTGTTCATCGGGGAGAAACTTTATGTGTGCGGCCTGTTCTCCGCCATTGACGGTCAGCCGGCAGAGGGCGTGGCGGAATGGAACGGGCAAAGCTGGACGGCCATTGGGAACGTGCAGGGCATCGCGCTGTCGCTGGCCACGGACGGGACGAACCTGTTTGTCGGCGGCACCTTTACGAACATCAGCGCGGTGGCGGTCACGAACGTGGCGCGGTGGAACGGCAGCGCGTGGTCGGCACTGGGGCCGGGGCTGGGCGTGAACGCCACGTCGGGTCTGGATCAATATGTGCGCGTGGTGCGGTGGCATCAGGGCACGCTCGTCGCGGGCGGTCTCTTCGTGAGCGTGGCGAATCCGCTCGTGGCCAATCTCGCGCAATGGAACGGATCGGCCTGGGTGGCGCTGGGCGGAGCGCCGGACTCCTCGGTGATGGCGCTGGCCTCGGACGGCACGAATCTTTACGCGGGCGGAAATTTCACGGTCATGGCCGGGGTGAACGCGCGGGCCGTGGCGCGCTGGAATGGCACCGCGTGGTCGGCGATGGGCAGCGGCATGATCGCGGCTCCCGGCTCCGGGGCGTTCAGCACGCCCGTGGCCGCGCTCGGCGTGCTGGGCACGAACGTGATCGCGGGCGGGTCGTTCACCAACGCCGGAGGCCTCCGCGCCAACCGCGTCGCGCGCTGGAACGGTTCGGCGTGGGTGGCGATGGGCACCATGAATGACGTGGTCGAGACCATTCGCATCAGCGGCACGAACGCCTACTTCGGCGGGCCGTTCACGCAGGCGGATGATTACATCGTGAACCATGTCGCGCGCTGGGACGGGTCGAAGTTTCACGGCCTGGGTCGCGCGGGTTACAGTGAAGGCTCGGTGTTTCCGGGGCTGCGCGCCTTGGCGTCGGGTGCGGGCCGGATTTACGCGGGCGGACTCTTCACGGGCGCAGGCCGCGTGCGGGCCAGCCGGATCGCTGGCTGGGACGGCACGAACTGGACGGCGCTCGGCACCGGCGTGCAAGGGATCAACGAAGGCACCGGCAAGGCCATCAACGCCATGGATGTCGCGGCGAACGGCGACGTGTATGCGGGCGGCGTCTTCACCAATGCGGGCGGGGTCACGGCGCATAACATCGCGCGGTGGAACGGCGCGGCCTGGTCCCCGCTGGGCGGCGGCATTCCGGGCACGGTCTCCGCCATCGCCGTGCGCGGCAGCGACGTCTTCGTGGGCGGGACGTTCACCACGAACGTGAACGGCGGCACCGCGTTCAACATCGCGAAATGGAACGGGAGCGCCTGGTCGGCGTTGCCGGGCATCATGAACGGAACCATCGGGAACTTTTTCGTCAGCGTGATCAAGGTTCACAACACGGACATCTATGTCGGCGGCAGTTTCAACGTGTCGAATCTCGGCACCGGGCAGAGCGGCAGCAACATCGCGCGCCACGACGGCGCGGCGTGGTGGCCGCTCGGCACCGGCATGAACAGCAACGTGACTTCCATCGCCGTGGTGGGAACCGACGTGTACGCCGGCGGACGTTTCAGCATCGCCGGCGGAGTGACGGCCACGCGCATCGCGCGATGGAACGGCAGCGCGTGGTCGGACGTGGGCGGCGGCGTGGTCGGCAGCGGCAATTTCGCGGTGACGGCGCTGGCCGCCATCGGCGGCGATGTGTATGCGGCGGGCAGTTTCATCCAGGCCGGCGGAGTGGACGTCAATCGCGTGGCGAAATGGAACGGCATCTTTTGGAGCGCGCTGGGCCAGGGCATCGGCCGCAGCTTCGGCACGCCCAGCGTCACGTCGCTGACGGCCAGCGGAAACGATCTTTTCGTCGGAGGAAATTTTGAGGGCGCGGGCGGCAAGCCTGCGTATTACATCGCGCAGTGGAACGAGACCCGGGACTTCGACACGATTCCTGGCGTGCGCCTTTCCAAACCGGGCATGTTGTCGGACCGTTTCCGCTTCAGCACCTTTGCCACGGGCGTGCCAGTCTATGTCGTGGAAATGTCCACCAACCTTGTCCATTGGACCCCCATCGCCACGAACGCCAACATGTCCGTGCCCATTGATGATTTTACCGCCCCCGGCAAACCGCATCGGTTTTACCGCGCGCGCCCGCACGCGCCGTAGCGTTTACAGATGCCGCCCCGTCACCCGCAGATACGCCTCCTGATATTTCTCCTGCGTCTTTTGCACCACGTAGTCGGGCAGCGCGGGCGCGGGGGGCTGCTTGTTCCAGTGGATGCGTTCGAGGTAGTCACGCAGGAACTGCTTGTCGAAACTCGGCTGGCCCCGGCCCGCCTCGTATTCGTCCGCCGGCCAGAAGCGGGAGGAATCGGGCGTCAGCACCTCGTCAATCAGGATGAGCTGCCCGTCGAAAATCCCGAACTCGAACTTCGTGTCCGCGATGATGATGCCCCGGTCGTGCGCGTGCGCGCAGGCCGCGCGATAAATCTTGAGGCTGAATTCGCGCGCCTGTTCCGCGATGTCCGCGCCCACAATCTCGACGGCGCGCGCGAAGGAAATGTTTTCGTCATGCCCCGTCTCCGCCTTCGTCGCGGGCGTGAAGATCGGCTCCGGCAACTGCGCGGACTCGGTGAGTCCCTCGGGCAGCTTGATCCCGCACACGGTCTGCGACTGCTGATATTCCTTCCACCCCGAGCCGGAGAGATAGCCGCGCACCACGCACTCGATGGCGAGCGGTTGGGCGCGCACCACGATCATGCTGCGGCGGTCGAGCAGCGCGCGGTACGGGAGCAACGAGGCGGGCAGCGGGTCGCCGGGTTTGGCGAGCAGGTGGTTTGGCACGAGCGCGGCGAATTTCTCGAACCAGAAATGCGACATCTGCGTGAGCACCTCGCCCTTGCGCGGGATGCCGTTCGGCATGATGCAGTCGAAGGCCGAGATGCGGTCGGTGGCGACCATGAGGAAGGCGTCGCCGAGATCGAAGAGTTCGCGGACTTTTCCGCTGCGGATTTTCGGGATACCGGGCAGATCAATTTGCAACAACGGCTGTGACATCGCGCGAGGATGACGGGCGGAGGTTGCGGGTGGGAAGTTGAAAGTTGGCACAGCGGAGCGCGGGCTTTCCAGCCCGCAGCCAGCCACGAAGTCCGAGAAGTTCAATCCATGCCCACACCGTCCGTCGTCGCACGCTGCTGCGGGCTGG
>JANNGC010000126.1:0-6619 GCA_031380445.1 Pedosphaera sp. | reverse complement strand
GGGCGAACTGCGCGCGCACGAACGAGGCGGAATGCGGCCCGTCGTCTATCGAGCCAAACGCGCCCGCGCCAAAGTGTAACCAGAGGTGTGAGTCTAAAGTGTCACCCAAGGTGTGAGTCCGTGCCGAGTCTCACCCCACCGGCTCATCCTCATTCTGATCGCCGCGTTCCTATTCGGCGTCGGTGCGATGGCCGCCACTCGCGTCGCTATCGTGGGCACGGACGCCGGAGCAGAGGCCGGCAAGGTTCTCGATCTCGCTATCGCCGAATTCAAGGACAGCAAGGACATCGAGGTGCTGGAGCGAGCGCAGATCGACCATGTGTTGCGCGAACAGGAACTGTCGCTCGGCAATCGCGCGCCAGATGCGGAGCGCGCGGTGAAGGCGGGGCAATTGTTGCGCGTGGATTTGTTTGCGGTGCTCGAAGGCGGCGGGCCAGAGCAACTGTTTGGAGTCGTGGTGTTCGACGCGCAAACGGGTGTGCGCTACGCCGACGCCGCAGTGGCGGCATCGAACGTCCTCTCCGCGGCGCGCGGGATGGCGAAGGTCATTGAGCAAGCGACCGGCAAGTCGCGCCGTCGCTCGACGGACTTGCGTACCGTCGGCGTGCTCTCCGTACGCAACGCGGATTTGCCGCGAGCCTACGATTCGCTGTGCGATGCGGCGGCGTTGCTGCTGGAGCGTGAACTCGTCGCTGCACCTGACATCGCGGTGCTGGAACGGCGGCGGTTGGAGCACATCAGCCGTGAGCGCGGCGTGGCGAATGGGGCGGGCGACGCCTTGCTGCCGTCATTGCGAATGCTTGAGTTGGAATTCGCGCGGGACGGCGCTGGCGTGCGCGCGAGCGTGGTGCTCACGAGCTTGGCCGGACAATTCCGGGCGCGGACGAACGTGAGCATCGCCACGCTGGACACGGCAACATTGTCGCGCCGGCTGGCCGAGGCGGTGGCGGGATTGCTCGACGCGAAGATGCCCGCAGTGGACGGCGGGCGTTTCGCGGAAGCGCAACGCTTCGGGCGCGAGGCGGAAATCAGAATGGCGCAAAGCGATTACATGGCGGCCTTGCGCGCGTTGGACGCCGCGTATGCGCTCGATCCGGCCGACACCAATTTTCAATACCAACTCGTGCGCTTGCTGCCGGATGCCGCCATCGAGTTCATCGACCCCGGTGGGCAGCGCGGACTGCGTGCGTTGCCGCGCAAACCGTCGGACGACGAGATCCTTTCGGCTTTGGCGCTCGGAAATCGCGGCCTCGATCTGCTGCGGGAGTTCTGTGGCCAATCCGTGGCGGCGGCGAAACCGGATGATCCAACTCCGGCCATGCTGAGAATGGATGCGTACGCACGTTTCAACGATCTGCTGGGCAAGCTGGCTGACCCGCAGGTGCTCGCAACCCCTTTCCGCCCGGACATCGATGCGTTGGCGCGAAAGCACCGTGCGCTGCACATGGAAGTCATCGAACCATTTCTGCGCAGCCGTGTTCACGACGCAGCATCATTCAGAAGGATCAGCCGGTCGGGCGTCTGGACCAGTTTCATTCCATACTTTGGTGAAACTGATCCCACATGGAAACCGAAGGCCGTCGCCGCCGCGTTGGGCTGGCTGGAACTGGCGGCGAAATACAATCCGGGTGACGGCAGGGGAAACTACGAGCCGTTGGCCCATTTCACCCGGGTTTTCGCCGAAGGTTCCCAAACTCCGCTGCCAGTGTACGAACCGGTCTGGGCCGCCTGTGAAAGCTCCGGTGATCCTGTGGTGCGAGCGTACGCCAAACTTGGCCGCGCACTGCCGAAGCTGGCGAACAGGACGATGGGCGAATCCGTGAGCGACGAAATGCTCGAAGCCGTGCGCACCCTGCGCCTCTCATTGCAGGAGGACATCGCGCGTCTGCCCGCTTCAGGAACCAACCAGGTTCGGGGTCACTTGTTCCAAATCATCGAGCAGACGCTGGGGCGGGTCAGATACCACCGGCAGGAGTGGAAAGAGTATATGGAGACATGCCGCTTCGCCCTGGAGCAGCAGGAGGCGCGCTCCGATCTGTTCAAGAAGGCGCTTCCAATTCTGGCCGAGCCTCGGAACAGCAAAGGCGCGGAAGCCTACGAACTGTCCGGGGACATTTTGAAAGCCATTGCTGATCGGCCCGCCGCTTTCGCGGATCGCGTAGCACTCTCGGCTCTCTGCCGCGAATACCGGGAACGGTTTGCGCCGCTCACGTCGCCATCCGGCAGCCAAACGAATTCGCCAGCGCCTTGGGTGCGCTCGACGAAACTGTTCGAGCCTTCACCCGAGCGCGACGGCTTGGGCTGGGTGTTCAAACCCTTGGCGGCGCAGGACGCGATTTACGCCGCCGGACTTGGCCTGGAGGGGCCGGACTTGAAAGCAGAAGCGTTGCAACTCGTTCGCATTCCACTGGACGGCACGCCGGTGTCGTTGCTGGCGCGTGTGGCGATCCGTGACGCCATTGCCGCGAACATGCATCACGGAGCGGAGGTCGCGTGGGTCAAGCGGCCGGAAGGATTGCGGACGATGCAGGTGGCGAAGGTGCCGCGCGCCGCGTGCCTGGCGCAGGGCCGGTATTTCCTCGCGACGCATCTCGGCGTGTTCATGTTTCCGACCAATGGCGAACCGGCGCAACGCCTCTGCACGACCAACGCGTTGCCGACGGACGACATCCATTCGCTCGCCGTGTTGAATGGAAAACTCTACATCGGGGCCGGTGATGTTCCGCGCTCCGCCTTCCTGCTCGAATACGACCTCGCCACTGCGGCTACGAAGACCATCGCGTCCAGCCGTCGCAAGGAAACCGCCTCGGCGTTTGATGGCCAGGAGCCGTATTATCCCGCCATGCTCTGGGCGGACGAACCGCGCCGCCGCATTCTGCTGCTCGCCGGATTCAATGCTTGGAAAAGCCCTTCCAGCGGGCTGTGGTCCTTCGCCCCGGAGTCGGGCCAGTTTCGACAATTGGCGTCCTTCGAGTTTCGCCAGACCTACGTGGACCAGTCCTTGATGATGTGGGGCGGGCCGGTGGCGCCGGATGTTCTCGGCATATTTCGCTGGGGCGGCCAGACCTTCCCCAAGAACGGCCCCTCGCTTTCCACCGGCTTCTCCGGCCTGTGGGATGCGCGGACGGACCAGTTCATCGCCCAGCACGAACGAATGCTCTCGGAGACAAATCAAGAGCCAGCGCCGCTTTGGCCGGCCAGCAAGGCGGCCTGGACCGCCGCGCCGCTGATGCTCCATGACGGCTGGCTCTGGTGGGCGCAACCGTTTCGCCGCGCTTCCATGGATGGAACGAAGATCGAGGACTTTCCCGCATTGCCGGGCGAGAAACAGCTTCGCCCGACGGAAGCCCTCCAACTGATTGATCAAGGTCGTCGCGTGCTGGCGGCGGATCGATTCGGCGTCTGGGTGTTGGAACTCTCTTCCGAAGAATCAGTTCGCGTCAAACCCACGTCAGGAAACACACCATGAAATCGAGCGCCAGATTCTCAATGTCCACCGCCTTCTCATCGCTCTTGCTCGCGACTGCAACAGTTCTTGCCGCCGAGAGCCGTCTTGCCATTGTGCCAGCCGATGCGCGCGGCGCGGTGGCGGGCGAGCTGTTGACGGCGGAATTTTCACGCGCCCTGCACGGCGTGGCGGTGCTGGAGCGGGCGGAAGTGGAGCGCATCCGGCGCGAGCAGAATCTCACGGCGCGCAGTTCGGCGGACTTCGCGCGGCTGGGGCAGGCGCTCGGCGCGCAGGGCGTGCTGGTGCTCGACGTGTTCGAGCAAAACGGCGTGACCAACCTGGTCGTGAAACTATTGGCGGTGCAGCCGGGCGCGGTGCTGGGAATTCAATTCTACCGGATGCCCGTCCGCAGCCTGCCCGATTGGGCCTCATTGGTCGGGAAACAATTCCACGAACTGCTGCCCAAGCTCGGCGTGCTGGCGCAGGACGCAGTGCCCGTCTCGATTCTGAACCTGCGCGCACCGCTCAAGACGGGTGAGGGCGTGCGATTGGAAAATGAGGCCACGACGCTGCTCATGCACCGGCTCATCGCGCAGCGGGAAATTTTTGTGCTGGAGCGTCAGCGCCTGGCGTTGCTCGGCAATGAGAAGGAATTGAAGGACGTGCAGGAGTCGCCGTTCTGGAACGGCGCGTATCTGCTGGAGGGCGTAGTCGAGCGCGGCGGCGCGACGCGCGAAGCCATCAGCGTCAACGCGCGGCTGGTCGCGCCGGGGCGGCCTTCACTGACGGTCAGCGGGAAGTCGGACACGGGGGATTTGAACGCGCTGGTGGATCAGCTCGCGCGGGATTTGATCGCGCGCCTCGGCAAGAGCACGAACAGCGCGCCGTGGAATCCGGCGGCGGAAGCAAAACGCTACTTGCAAGAAGCCAAGTGGGGCATGCGCTGGGGGAACATCACGCTGGCGCAGGCGGCGGCGGATGCCGCTTGGACGCTGGGCGAACACAGCCTGGAGACGGCGCTCATCCGCGTGAACAGTTACGTCCAGGCCAGCGGCCCGCCGAGATCCACGGGTTCCAGGGACGGATTTAATTTTCCGCCCGGCCAGGTTTCGGTGGCGGCGCTGCCGCTCATCCTCACGGCTCTGGAAAACTTCGCGGCCATGACGCCGGCACTGGGCACGAACGCGACATCGCGCGACTGGCAGAAGACTGGCCTGGACGCGTTGCAAACGGCGTCCGGCCAGCTTTGGCATTTTTGGCACGTCACAAATGAAGTCGCTCAAGCCTCGGAGACACTGGCGCGCCTGCGGTCTGAGGCCCGCGAAGTGGAGCGGATTTTCCTGAGAGACCCGGCACCGTTGGACGCCCGCACTTTCACTACGGGCTTGGGCACCAACCTGTGGAGCCTCCGGCTGGCTCACGGCTGGGTGTTCGCAGATTCGATGGCCGACACGCTCGCGGAGTTTCGCCAGTTGCTGCCCAAACTTTCGCGTGAGCAACTGCGTCAGTTCCGCGAGCACAGCCATCCGTGGCTGATGCCGTGGGCGGCGGACGAGCGCGCGCGCTCCGCGTCCGCGTGGAGCGCCTTCCTCGACGAGCAGGCGCTCTCGACGAATGCGGCGGTCGCGCTGACGGCGCGGCTGATCGGCATTCGTGACCTCTCGCTGCGAAACACACCATCGGACGCGGACGCGTTTCTGCGCCGCCAGCAGGCCGCGCTCACGTATGTGAAGCACCGGCAGAAGTTGCTGTGCGAGGAACCGGAACTGGTGGACGCGACACTGCAGCGGCTGGACCGGCTGGTGCGTCAGAACGGAGGCTCCGTCAACTTTTCCTACGGGATGCGCACAAACTGGCTGCACCTCGTGATCAACGAGGGCGGATGCTTTGACGACGCGCTGTTGAGCAAGTGCTTTTACGCGGTCGCTTTCGACACGAACCATTTGAACTTTCTGGCCGGGAAAATTTCCGAGGGCGTGGGGACCAATTCACCGGTGCAATCGCGCCGCCAGTTTCTGCGCGCCTTCCTGGGGAATCTGGAGAATCAATATCGCTGGTACCTGATCGAGAAACTGTTTCGCGCCGAGGATCACACCGACGCGGTGGAGGCGCGAAAAACGATGGACGCGTTGAATCAGTTCGCCGCCCACTTCCGCCGGATGGGCGCGGACGACAAGGTGCTGGCCGTGGTGCTGAATCCGGCGGCGGCCTTGCAAACCATGCTGACGTCCGTGGAAAAGCCGGCCACGCCACCGCCCGCCGCCATCACCACCGCAACAACTCCGGTCGTGTCGAACGCCAGTGATCCGAATGCCCTCGTGGTGAACCGCTGGTGGCAGCCGGATTACAAGCGCTGGCCGACGCAGGAATTTCTCGGGAGTTGCGTGCTTCAAACCATGACAAGCGAAGGCCACGTCTGGGCGCTGGTGCGCGGCGCGTATCGCTTCAAGGTTCCGACGGAATATCCCGACCGATACATTTTTCCCGAGCGCGCCTTCGAGCAATTCTTTCGCATTGATCCCGCGAACCTTTCTTCCGTGGCGTCACCAATGGGCTGGGGGGAGACGGGCGGCGTGCTGCCGGCGTCGGTGTTCACACCGCTCGCGCAGTTCGAGGTGCTGGATGGCGTGCTCTACCAGCACGGGCAGGGCAAGCTGTCGGCCTGGTCGCCGCCTGCCACGCAATGGCGGGAGATCGATGTGGAGTTGCCCGGGCGGATCGATGTGACGATGCGCGCGATCGGCGGACGTCTGTATTTCGGTTCGAGCGACACGTTGGTGGAGTTCAATCCCTCGAATGCCACGTCGCGCGTGATGGCGAGCCGGCGGCGCAACCCGCCGCTCGTGGCGGAAGATCAACTGCCCAGCTTCGGTCGCCCGACCTTCCTGCGCGCGGAGAGCAACACGGTTTTCATTTTGCTCGGCAGCACCATTCATCCGTGGAACAGCGACGCGGGGCGCTGGCTCGAGCCGATCGCGGGGCCGAACGGCGTCTTCGGCGGAAGTTTGTCTTCTGACCGGAGCAGCGTCCTGCGCTGGGTCGGGCAACCGTATGAGGATCAGCAATTGCGACGCTTCCATGCGCACAGCGGAGATGAACTGCTGCTGGAGATCAAGAAGCAGCCGGATTTTTCATCCGTGCCGACGGGGCGCAGGGCCGGTGTCCCGACGC
>JANNGC010000113.1:0-1584 GCA_031380445.1 Pedosphaera sp. | reverse complement strand
CTCCGTGCCGAGCGACTGGATCGAGGCGTTGGCGTTCACGAAAATATCCGCGCCCGCCGTGCCCGCGTTCGTACCGCGCAACAGCACTAGCGTGTTCGACTGGATGGTGAGGATGTGGTTCGTGATCGTGAGATCGTTCGTCACCGCGATGATTCCCGACCAGGTGCTGCTCCCGCCGCTCAACGTGCCGCCGACTTTCGTAATGGGATCGCTGGCCGCCGAACGCAGCGCGCGCACCGTCTGCACGCCGCCGATGGTGGCGGTGATATTAAAATCGCCGCCGCCCGTGAAGGTCACGAGCGCGCTGCCCATGCCGTTGCGGAGCGCGACTTGGTTCGTCGAGAGCGTGACGCCGCCGTCCGCCGAGAGCGTGACCGTGCTGTCCCACGTCTCGCGGTCGCGCGAGCCGTCCAGCGCGAACGTGTCCACGCGCACGAGCACGGGCAGGCCGGGGAGGTAATTGTGCTGCGTGAGCATCCGCAAAGTGGCCGGAGCTGCGGACAAGACGGCAGCCGAGGCGAGGAGGACGCCGAGGCACAGAACTTTCAAGCAATGCTTCATAGTTGAGTGAAATCTCCCGTCCAAAAATGCGCTGAACACGGCGCTTTGGTCGCGGGGTAATTCCGGGCAAGGTGACAGCTTGGTGACGCCAAAGCAACTTTTCCGTCTGGCGGGAGGGGGCTTAATTTGGCGGTCGCGAGTTGGTCATCCGCAGCAACGTGCTCAAGCGGAAGAGGCAGGAATCTGCGGATACCGTTCGCTCACAGAAATTGCGGCGGGTGGCAAACCCGCGCGCCGAGCGACTACCGCTTGGACCCACGTCCCTTCAGCAGGTGCATCGTCGCGCGTTTCAAATCACGATCCGACTCGCGATCCTTGATGTCCGCGCGTTTGTCGAACTCGACTTTGCCCTTGCCCACGCCGAGCGCCACTTTCACGCGGCCGTTTTTCCAGTAGAGCGAGAGCGGGAAGATGGCGTTGCCTTTCACGGAGGCGAGACCGAAGAGTTTGCGAATTTCGCTGCGGTTCAGCAGCAGCTTGCGCGGAGCCTTCGGCAAGTGGTTGTACTGATTGCCGTGGGTGAACTCGTCAATGTGCGCGTTGTGCAGCCAGACTTCGTCCTTCTCCACGCGCGCGAACGCGTCGGCGATCTGGGCCTTGCCGGCGCGCAGGGATTTTACTTCCGTGCCGTGCAGCACGATGCCCGCCTCGAAGGTCTCCACGATGTGGTAATCGCGCCGGGCCTTGGGATTGGAAACGATGTCGGACATGGGGGTTGAAAGTTAAAAGGTTGAAAGTTGCAGGTTCAAACCGCCCACCAGACTTCAACTTTCAACCTGCCACCTGCAACCCGCCTGAGCCTAGCTCTTGCGCTTGCGCTTGGGCTTGACCTCCACGAGGACGTTTTCTTCGGGCAAATCATAGCCCACCTTGTCGTGGATGATTTCGAGCAGGGCGATGTCGCCGAGGCCGAGATTGGCGGTGTCGCTGACGAGCGGGCGGCCCATGCCGCCGCCGCCGGCGTTGAGCTGGCGGACGCGCCGGGAGACGAGATTCACGAGGACGTTCGGGTTGCCGACTTTG
>JANNGC010000069.1:0-2707 GCA_031380445.1 Pedosphaera sp. | reverse complement strand
GCTGGAACGCCGGACGGTTAAAATGTATTCCGAAGCCTCGTTACTGAGCGACTTGCTGCGGACTGGAAAGTCCGCGCTCCGCAGTTACAAATCCGGGTTCCTCGGAAACTTCGCGTAGGGCAGGCGCGCGCCGCGATACTGCATGCTGTCGGCGCGGATGCCGCCCGGCGGCAGGAAGCCCACCGTGCCCGCCGCCGCGATGATGTCGTCCTGATCAATGCCGTCGCCGCTCACGCCAATCGCCCCGACGAGCACGTTGCTTTTGTAGAGCGGAAAGCCGCCGGGGAAAATCGTGATGCCGTTCGTGAGATAGGGATTCGGAATGGTCAGGGCGTTGGTCACGAAGGCGCGGTTCAGCGGATTCGTAATGCCCACGGGCACCAGCGAAAATAATTCCTGCAATCCGTAGAGCGGCCCCGGCGGCGTGTTGGCGATGCCCGGCGGGAAAAACCGCTGCGCGAGAAAACCCACGCTGCGCGAGGAGAGCGCGCGCGTGTCATCGGAGAAAAACACCGCGGTGCGCGCCTTCTGAATGGCCACGTCCCAACTGAAAATCGTCGCGCCCGGCGTGCGGATGGTGCCGAGAATCTGCGGCGTGGTGTTCGTCTGATCCGGGTTGTTGACCACGGTGATGAAGGTCTGCGCCGCCTGCCCGCGCGGCAGCCGGATGCCGGCGCGCGTGATCTTCGCCCGGGCCGAGGCTTGCGAGAGAATCCGCTGCACTTCATCTGCGGTGAGCCGGTTCACGTTGCGGATTTGATTGGTCAACGGGTCAGCGATGATGGGCGCGCGCACTTCGCAAATCTGTCCGCCGAAAACATTCGTGGGATACGCGACCAGCGGCGAGGCGGTGATTTCAAATCCCGGCACGATGGTGCCATTGGTTCCGAGCGGTTTCGGTGTGCCGCGCCGGGTCGTGCTTCTCACGTAGGGCACGCGGATGCCATCAATCAAAACATGCGAGCCGAGAATCTTTGCCGCCGGCCGAAATCCGATTTGCCCGGCCAGCGCCACGTCCTCATCCGCGTCACGCGCCTGCCGGTCCTGGATGTCCGCGAGCGCCGGAAGCGGGCTGCGCGCCGGGGCGCGCGTGCTGCCGGCCACGCCCACGCCGCCGATCAGTTTGCCGTCGCGAAAGAGCGGCACGCCGCCGGGCGAACCGGCCAGCCCGCTGATCGCCGCCGGGCCGGGGAGCGGATCGCCGTTGGTGCCACTCTCGGTGGAGAGCGGGTTGCGGCCGGAGTTGGGGTTCTTGAACCGGTTCACGTCGGTGAACGCGAGGTTGGAAAAATTCACGCCCACGAGCGGACCGGGGCCGCGGTTGCGAATGCGCGGCGGGAAATTCTGCTGCACGATGAAGCCGGCGGTGCGCGAGGTGAAGGCGTGCTGGTCGCTGCTGAGATAGGAGGCCGTGCCCGCCTTCGTGGCCGCGTCGAGGATGTTCAGCTGCGCAAGATCGTTCGTGGTGTCGCCGTTCACCGCCCACACGGCGAGGATGTAGCCTTCGCGATCCGCGACGGCGATGACGGCGTTCGGGATGATCTGCTGGGCGCGTGCGATGGCCTGGGTGAGCACGCGCACGACTTCGTTGGAAGTCATCAGGGTGTCGGCCGGCCCGGTGCCGACGGCGGCGAAAAGGCCGGGCGCAAGGAAAACGCCGAAGGCGAACAGGAGTTGGGCAACGCCGCGAGTCACGCGGGCATTGTGTGGAAGCGCGGCGCGGCGGCAAGGCTGGAATCAGTGAGTCAGTAATCAGTAATCGGTGAATTAGTCGGGGCCGCACCCGCGTTCACTGATTACTGATTTACTTCCCCACCGCCACCACCGCCGTCCAGCAGCGTCCAAACTTCTCCTGCACCCGCTCTGCCAGCTCCTGCGCGCCGCAGAGGTCGCGCGTGATGGCGAAGGTCGTGGAGCCGCTGCCGGACATGAGCGTGGCGACCGCGCCGTTCTCGCGCAGGAAATCCTGGAGCACGGCAAGCCACGGATATTTTTCCAGCGCGGGGGCTTCGAGCGAGTTGTAGAACTCGCGCGCGGCCTTCCGCAGATCGCCCGCGTCGAGGGCGGCGATCAGTTTGGTCGCGCGGCCGGCTTCTCCGTTCAACGCGGCGGGGAAACGGGCGAGTTCCTGGTAAGCCCACGCGGTGGCGATGCCGAAGCCGGGATGCACGAGCAGGAACGCGCAGCCTTCCAGCGCGCGGAAGGACGGCAGGGACTGAATGAGTTCGCCGCGTCCGGTCGCGAGCGCGGGCTGGGTCTGGAGGAAGAACGGAATGTCCGAGCCGAGCGAGGCCGCCGCTTCGTGCAACTGCGTTTGGTCCAGCGGGCTGTCGAACAGTTCATTCAAGGCGAGCAGCGTGGTGGCCGCGTTGCCGCTGCCGCCGCCAAGTCCCGCCGCCATCGGGATTTTTTTCTCCAGGCGCATCTTCACTCCGGCGGAGACTCCGCTGCGCTGAAAGAACGCGGCCGCCGCACGGCAGACGAGATTGCTGGCATCCACCGGCAGCGCCGGCTCGCTGCAAGTGAGCACGATGCCGCCGTTGGTTTTCTCGAAGCTGAGTTCGTCGCAGAGCGCAACGGGCTGCATCACGGTTTCCAGTTCGTGAAAGCCGTCAGCGCGTTTGCCGAGGATGTTCAGCAGCAGGTTGACTTTGCAGGGGGACTGTTTGGTCACGGTCACGAAATGAAAAATGCGCCCACACCGGAA
>JANNGC010000297.1:0-2249 GCA_031380445.1 Pedosphaera sp. | reverse complement strand
CGCGGCCAGCACCAGGCCCAACCACCACTTTGCTTCCAATGACTTGCTCATGTTTCGATTTCGTTCGGTTTCAAAAGGCAACGACGGGGAACGTCACTGCTTCACGGCACGGTAAAATCTCTGCGCGATGTTTGTGACCGGCGCGTCCGTGAACTCCAGCAGCCCCGCCGTGTTCGTGATCGTCCGCACCGTCTCCCAGTTCTGGAGATCGAGCGACCGCTGCACCAGCCACACACCCGCCGGCCCCACCATCCGGAGGCTCACCTGTCCATCGGTCTCGCGGGCCAGGCGGCTGAAGTGGAATTCCGTCCCACCCACCACCGTCACCTCACCATCCGTAAAATTCGCGGCCAACGACTGCGCCCCGGCACCCGACGCCCCGGAGTCCGAAACTTCCCGCGCCACCGGCGCATCCTCGAAATTCAGCGGCGTCACCACCGTGTTGCTGCCCTCGTGCGCGGCGAAACAGAGTTCCGCCACCGCCCGCCGTCCCGCTTCCATCGTCACATTCGCCGGAAGAATGAACGCGATGCCCACCACGCCCGACGCCACACTCGACGTGTTCACCAGGAACATCGCCGCGTTCGTCGCGTCCGCGCCCCGCTGCGCCGAGATGAACGTGAGCACGTTCGTGTCAAAGCGGATACTGAAGCCGAAGCCGTTCTCGTCGCCCTGCGCGTCGAACATCACCGGGAAGCAATTCGTCGCCCCGCGCGCAATGGCCGCATTCGTGAACGAAAGATTCCGCAGCACGCCGCTCTTCTGACCTTGGGCTTTGGACTTCGGACCTTGGACCAGTGAAGGCGCGCAATCCTGCATCAACACGCGTGAATCAAGGCCCGCCGCGTAACGACCCGCCTGCACCCAGTCAATCGTGCTCAAAATGCCGTCGCCGCAAGTGTTGCGCGGCGCGCAGTCCGCGCGATTCGTCTCGCACGCGTCCGTGGCCGTCGCGAGTCCCGCGACGAACAAACCAATTTGCACCCAGTCCGTGATGCCGTTCACGCCGTTGGGATTACCGCGCGGCACCACGTCGCCCTTGTAGCCGCCGCACGCCAGACCGTCGTTGATGATGACCGCGAAACTCTGCGTCGCGCTCAGGCCCAGACTGTCCGTGGCCGTGATGACCACCCAGTTCGAACTCGGCGCCTGCGCCGGCACCGCCACGAAGGTGAACAAGCCCGCCGCATCAAGGCCCGCGCCCGCCAGCGAAGTGGCAAGGCCGTAGGAAACCGTCTGCGCCGGCAAATCCAAATCCGTCGCCGCCATCGGGATGCTCAACAGCGTGTTCGTGAAAGTCACTTGTGGCCCGACCGCCGGCAGCACCGGCGCGCGATTGCTCTCGTTCACGGTGATTTGGAAATTCTTCTGGTCGAAGAGCGACGGCGTGCCGTTGTCCGTGACGCGGACGGTAATCACATACACGCCCGGCCCGTGCTGCTCCAAGGTCTGCCAAGTGAACAGGCCGCTCGTCGGATGCAACGTCGCGCCCTCCGGCAGATTCGGCGACGTGAACGTCAGCGCCTGCACCGGCAAATCCGCGTCCGTGCCCAGATTTGTGAACGTGACCAGCGCGCCCTCGTTCACCACGCGATTCACGGGCTGCGCGAGAGCAGGCGTGAAACCGTTGTTCCCCACCACGTTGTTCGTGCGCGGCGTGCTCGCCGTCATGCTCACAAAACCGCCGCCCGTGTTACCGTCCGGGAAACGCCCCTGCGTCACGTTGTTCTGCTGCGCGCCGAAGTTGAACGCGTCCACCCGCTGCTGATTCGGACTAAACAGCCCGAGATAATCCCCGCCCTTCGACAATTTGAAATTCGCGTGCAACGCCGTCGCGCTGACGTTCGTGCCGGAAGTGCCGTCCGCCCACACCAGCAGGAAACTGTGCGGCGCCAGCACCGCCAGCGGCGTGTTCGGGATGCGCCACTTGTTTTTGTTCCCCTCGTCGTCCGTCATGTAATAGCCGCCAAGGTCCACCGCATCATCGCTGAAATTGTAGAGTTCGACCCAATCTTCAAACGCGCCCGTGATCGGGTTCGTGATCGTGGCCGTGTTCGCCGCCATCCATTCGTTGATCAGGACGGGCGCGGGCGAAGGGCTGTTGGTGTCGCCCGGCGTGGGCGTGTACATCAGTTGGCGCGTGAACAACTGGCCGTCCGGCACGGAGCCGTAGGACACATCGTTGTTCACGTTCGAGTAATTGATGTAGTCGAGAATCTGGTTCGAGCGCGACAGCACGAGGGACCCGC
>JANNGC010000990.1:0-8774 GCA_031380445.1 Pedosphaera sp. | reverse complement strand
AATCTTCGCGGGCGAATAGCCGAGCGCGTCAATGATGCGGCCCCAGTTCGGGTCGCCGCCGAACCAGCTCGTCTTGACCAGCGCGCTGTTGGCCACGGCGCGGGCCGCGGCATCGGCGTCGGCCAGAGACTTGGCGCCGCTGACACGCACGGTCACGACGCGGTGAACGCCTTCGCCGTCGCGGACAATTTTCTGCGCGAGTTCCAAACACACATGGTTCAACGCGGCTTGGAAAACTTTGAACTCGGAACTTTGAACTTTGAACTTTGAATTCTCCGCGAGTCCGTTCGCCAGCACGAGCACGGTGTCGTTGGTGCTCATGTCGCCGTCCACGGTGATGCGGTTGAAGCTCTGGGCCACGGCGGTTTCGAGCGCAGCTTGCAGCGCCTTGGCCTCGATGGCGGCATCCGTGGTGATGAAGCAGAGCATGGTGGCGTGCAGCGCGCGGGCGGCGGGACGCGCGCCGGTGGCGCTCATGCCGGGCTGAATCATGCCCGCGCCCTTGCACACGCCGCCGATGCGGACAGTTTTCCCGCCGAGTTTGAATTCAATCGCGACCTGCTTGGGATGCGTGTCGCTGGTCATAATCGCTTCCGCGACGTGATCCGCGCTGGCGGCGGTGGAGTTAATGAGTTGCGACGCGGCCACAATCCCGCGCAACACATTCGCCATCGGCATGGTGACGCCGATGCGTCCGGTGGAGCCGACAAAGACTTCCGGCGCGCGCAGGCCGAACTGTTCCGCCACGCACGCGGTCATGGCGCGCGCGTCGGCCATACCTTGTTTGCCAGTGCAGGCGTTGGCGTTGCCGGAATTCACCACCACGGCGCGGGCCACGCCGCGCTTCACGCGCTCGGCGCAGACCTTCACGGGCGCGGCACAAATTTGATTGGTGGTGAACATGCCCGCGACCGTGGCCGGCACTGCGGAAACGATCAGCGCGAGGTCGCGCTTCGGCCCCTTGTTCGAACCTTTGCCGGTGCCGAGGCGCTTGATGTCGCAGAAGACCGCGCCGGCGGAAAATCCGCGCGGGGCGACAATGGAACCGCTGACGTTGCTGAACTTCAATTTCATGAGGCCGCGCAGTGTAAGAATGAAGCCGCGCGATGCAACTGGTTTGAAGGGCGGCAGGAGAACCGGAGGAAGAAGAAAAGCTAAACGGCGGCCGGCCCAGGACAGACATTCGTTCCGGCCGCCGTTTGCTTATCACAGGGCGCGCTCACCACGTCAGTCACGTGATCACCCGCAACTCACGTACGCGCCTGCGAAATCTGGGGCGGCAGTCCGACGTCGGACCGCCGCCTCCCCAAACCGGGCCGACAGAGACAAGTCTCGCGACCCTTCAACCATCCCGGAGCGCCGGGAAATGCGCTCCGTTGCCAATCACTTAGCAAACGCGTTGCCAGCGTGAATTCCCCATGTTTTCCGCAGGTGTGGAACCGGGGGCGGGGTGAAAGCGAGTGAGCTTCACGCAACTCGCGCGATCTTCGCGCAGGGCTGTGGTGGGGAGAGAGTCCGTCGAGCCGTCGAACAAGCGCCGCGCGGCGAGCAGAGCGAGCATCCCTCTTGCGGCCACGCTTACCGATGATGCTCGCCTGGCTCGCGCCTCCTGCGTCGGCAATCACGGCTCCACGGAGTGTCGCCCCACCACGCCTTGGCCTGGCGGCACGCTTACGGCAGGCGCAGCACGCGGTAGTAACGGTTGGTCGCGCCGCCCGCCGTGGGATCGGGAAGGCTCGCGGTGGTGCCGTTCCAGGAAATCGTGCCGGTCAGTGCCGTCCACGATGCGACGGTGAGGTCGTCCTTGAACTCCGCGCGGTAGCTGCGCGCGGGGTTGCCGGACCAGAGCAGCGTCTTCGTGCCGCCGCCGGCGGGCGCGACCGTGAGCACGCGGAAGACGGAGTTCGCGTTCGTGGGATCGGTGCCGGCGAGAAATTCCTGCAAGTCCGTCGCGCCGTCGCCATCCGTGTCCGCCGCGCCGTCGTGCGAGAGGTTGTTGAAGTAGGCCACCTCCCAGTCGTCATCCATGCCGTCGGGTTCGGAATCCACGCCGCCGAGCGTGAGCACGAACAGATCGCGCATGTCGTTGAAATCACCGGCCACGAGATCGCTGGCGAAACTTTGGAAGACCACGGTGCGGCCGTTTGCGGCGAGCACGGGTTTGGTGGACGGCCCGTTGCCCGCACCACCGCCCGCGTTCGCGCTCACGATGAGCGTCGTGCCGAGCAGGCGGTCGCGGACGAGGACTTGGTTGGTTTCAAAGCTATACCCGGCCGGAAACTTGGTGCGGAAAACGACGTATCGGCCATCGCTGCTGAATCCAGCCTCGGCTGGTTGAGGCGCCGTCGAGGTTGCCAGCGTGGCGGTTTGTCCGGTTCGAAAATCATACGACCGCACCGAGTAGGTGCTCGAACCGAATGGCCGGTGATTGTACACCACTATCCCGCCATCCCCGCTCGGAGCCGGGTTGGACAGGTTCGCGCAGCAATCGCTGAGGACGACATTGGTCCGGGCGAGCAGATCATGCATGGCCATGCGTCCCGAGGTCGTGGCAAACGTGACGTGGCGAGCATCGGCGGCATAGCGCGCACTGCCACCCACCGGAATCAAGTCAACGCTGGCCAGCGCGCCCGAGGCGATGTTCACCCGGTGCGTCGTGTTTGAGAAAAGATCCCGGGCGAACAATCCCATGTTGCCGCTCAGACCGTCGGGAACCAGGTTGCTCGCCAGGCTCTCAAAAATTACCCACCGTCCGTCCGGGCTGATGATGCCACTGCTGGAAACATTGTTTCCCGAGACGCCGCCGGGCGTGACGCTCACGAGGTAATTTGCTCCGGTCACCACGCCGTTCGATTCCGCCGTGCGGCGCAGCACCACGTCCGACTGGCCATTGTTGTCCGTGCCGTTGGTGAACACAAAGTCCGTGGACGTGGTAGTGAACACCAGGCCGCGCCCGTCCGAACTCAGGGACGGCGCGTAGGAACTGGCGTTGCCAAACAGGCTGCCGCCGGGATTGTCCGTGCGATGCGCGGTGAAAAGACCGGAGCCGAAGACGTTGTTCGAGGAGCGCGTCCCGACGATGTCGAAGCCAATCGCCTTGGGGCGGAGCGCCATCACCGTCGTGCCGTCCGCGCTGATGATGGGACCGGAATAGCTGTTCGTGTTATCCCGGTAAAACGGCGACCCGCCGCCGCTCCCGCCCTGCGAGGGTTCGTAAAGATTGTTGTCCACACTCAGCGCGTGCGAAGTGCCGAGCAGCGTGTCGCTCACGAAAACATCCAGCAGCCCGTTCGTGTCCCGCCACGCGGACGGATCATCATAACGCGTCGAGACGATGAAGCGCCCGTCCGCGCTCACGCTGTTCGGGCCGAGGAAGGAATGGGCGAAGGCGGTGGCAGCGGGCTTCGAGGGCGCGGCCTGAGTGATGAGTTCGGTCACGCCGTTGGTCACGTCGCGCAGGTAGATGTCGCTCTGGCCGTTCAGGTCGCCGGGCACGAGATCGTTCGCGTTCACGGCGAAGGCCACACGCGCGCCGTCCGCGCTGATGGCGGGCGTGACGAATTGATAATCGCCGCTGCTGAACGCGCCGTTGGTGCTGGCGCTCACGAGCGTGTTCGTCAGCCCGGCGTAATAAACATTCGAGCAGCCGATGTAGGCCACGGCGGAAGCGGTCGGGGTCATGGCGGGATTGCCGCGCAGGTCGAGGCCGTTGCAAAGAATGACGCCGGTGATTCCGCCCAACGTGTTTTCCCACAGCGCCGGTCGCGCGTAGATGCCGTCCATGGATTCGAACAGCACGCGCTGGCCGTTGGCGCTGATTTGCAGGCCGTGGCTGAGGTTCGTGGCTGCCGGAGTGATGACCAGCGTGGTGCCGGTCTGCGTGTCGTGATGCAACGCGAGCGTGTTCCCATTGGGCAAAGGTGTGGCGTAAAAGGCGGCGTAACGTCCGTCGTAGCTCACCACGGGAGCGGAGCAGCGATAGCCGCCGGGCAGGAGGCCCGGCACGTTGACGCTGACGGAGACGGTGCCTGCGCCGGCTTGATGCACAAAGGCATCGCTGCTCAAGGTGCTGTTGTTGGTCCGGCGGCTGTAGGCGGCGATGGCGCCGCGAGGCGAAAAGGCGCCGAGGTCGTGCTGCACGGTGTTGGGGCTGATGGCGATGGCCGCGCTGGCGCGCACGGTGACGTTCAACAACAGACTGCGGCGGTAGAGATGGATGTCACCGCTCGTCACGCTGTCCGCCGTAAGCGACAGGGCGCGGCTGGCAAAGATGACGTAAAGACCATCGTCGGAAATCATCGGCGATCCAGACAGCGGGACGATGGAGGAGAGGTTCGGATCAGCAGGCGCGTTGCCGTTCGTGTCCGCGCTCACGAGGCGCGTGGTGCCGGCCACCACGTCACGCACGAAGACATCCACAGCGTCGTTGGTGTCGCCGGGGACGAGATTGCTGGCGCGGCTGGCGAAGGCGACGAACTGGCCGTTCGCCGAGACGCTGGGATAATTCGCGTCCGAGTTCGCGCCGCCCGTGCCGTTCGTGCTCACGCTCACGAGCACGGTGTTGCTGCTCACCAGGTCGCGCACGAAGACATCGAGCCACAGCCCGTGGTCGTCATTGGTCACGAGATTGTTCGCGTGGCTGACGAAGACGAGCTTCTGCCCGTCCGCGCTGAACACGGGGTTGAAGGAATTGCCCCCGGCAGAAACGGCGGGAGCGGCGGGCGGCGAGACAAGGGCGGCGAAAGCCACCGGTGCGGCGGTCGCGAGGGTGAGGAGACTGGTCAGCAAGTTTTTCATAAGGTTCCTCTCAGAAAATAATTTCGTCATCGGGTACGGAGCAGGTGGGCGGATTCGGTTGGTTTAGTGGTCAGCGTTTTCATGGGCGCGCGGTTCTCCAGGTCAGCGGTGTTTCATCAGGTGAATGAGGCTGGAGCCTTCCGCCTGCGAGTGCAGCAGCGCGGTTTGCAATTCCGGCGTGCGGGTCTGGGCCGCGCCGCCGTCCATCGTCACGAGATTGCCGGTCTGCTCGTGGACGCCATTGGTCCAAGCGGTGGCGGCGCTGTATTCGAGGACATTGTTGTAGAGGACAAAGCTGCAGCCGAGGGCGGAACCGGTGAGGCGCAGATTCCGGTCGCCAAACAGCGCGGCAGCCGGGTTGTCGAGGGAGCTGTGGAGGTTGATGAAGTAACTGACGGCGTTGCCGCGATACGGCGTGGAGAGGAACTCGCCGAAATCCCGGGCGACCAGCACCCCAGCATCCGAGGGGCAGGCCAGAATACGGGGCGTGACCAGTTGATTGGACAGGTAGGCGTATTCAATCCATGTGTTGCCGATCTTGGAGCCAACCATCGGCATGGTTCCACCCTCCGACTGTAGAGTCCGCCACGGCGGCATCATCGAGTTGTAATCGCTCGCCCACATCTGCACCGCGCGGCCGGCGAGGCGCAGGTTGTTCAGGCACTGCGCCACCTGCCCGCGCGACTGGCTGGTGGCGAGCGCGGGCAGCGCGAGCAAGACCAGCAGCGCGCCCGCCGCGAGGCACGCGCACAGCTCCACACGCGTGAAGGCACCATGACCACGCACCGGTCCGGTGTTTCCTGCGGTGAAGTATGTGCGGTGTGATTTCATGGATCGTGATTCCGATCAGCGCGGCCTCAGCACATGCACTGTCTGCGAGTTGTCGTCCCTAGATTTTTTCATGGTGGCGGCCAGTTGCTCAGTGGTCGTTTGTGACACGCTGCCATCGGAGACCACGATGTTGCCACTCATGCCGTGCTGGCGATTGGTCCATCCGTTGTCTGAACCGGGGCCAGTGTAGAAGCTCCACGCGTTGTTGATCCCGGACGAGCAGCTCGTGGGTGACAAATTGAACCGCACATTCCTGTCTCCGAACAAAAACCCCGATGAAAAATCGGCGAAGGAGTCCAAGTTGAGCATGTAGCTGACGGCGAGGTTCCGAAAAGACGGCGAAACAAGCTGGTTGAAATCCTGGGCGACAACCACGCCTTCGTCTGCCGGACAAGCCAGGATGCGGGGGGTGGAAAGCTGGTTAGACAAGTACATGTATTCAAACCACGCGTTACCGCTTTTGGTTCCAAAAGTGGGCTGGGTTCCTCCGTCCACGTCCCGCGTCCGCCAAGGTGGTCGCGTGGAGTTGTTATCCGACATCCACATCTGCACCGCACGGCCCATGAGGCGGAGGTTGTTCAGGCATTGCGCCGCGTGGCCGCGTGACTGGGCCGAGGCCAGCGCCGGCAGCGCAAGCAGGCCGAGTAACGCCACCGCCGCGAGGCACGCGCACAGTTCCACGCGCGTGAAAGCGCGGCGGCGGCGACGCCACCCCGCGCCGGTGTGCTCGGCCAGTTCCAGCCCGCGCGCGCCGTGGACGCGGGTGATGCGCGCCACGCGCCCCACGCTGCGCGCGGCGAGCAAATCGAAGGGGTGAACGGCGGAAGTCGTTTTGCTCTCCGCCCCGTTGGTTGGCCCAGTGTTCCTCATAGCAATAGCCAGTCTAGCAGGGATGCTGCCACGCGGCATCCTGCGGCAAAGCGCCCGGAACCAGCCGGAAAACGGGTCGTGTTCACGCACCTGGCGTGAGCTTCGCGCAGGGGCGGGCGTGGGCATGGTGCAAGGGGTGTTCATCAGCGGGCGCGGAGGTAGTGGAAACTGCCGTTGTCATCGAGCCGCTGGGGGAAGTTCTCCAACAGCATTTTCGTGTCGGAAAAAACCACGCTGCCGTCGGTGCGGAGGGCGTGCCCTGCCCAGCCATGCACGGCGTTCGTCCAGAGGACGGGGCTGGGAATGTTCAGATTGATGAGGTCCGCGTTGTTCACTCCCCGGGCGCAGGCGGTGGTGCCGAGCGAGCGGAGATTGCGGTCTCCCGCCACGACCATCAGGGGCGTCGCGCCCACGTTGTCCATGTTGATGAAGTAACTGGTGGCGAGCGCGCGCTGGCCGGTGCCCATGTAGCCGCGTGTGCCGTGGTTGGAGAATTCCGCCGCCGCTTTTACGCCGGTGTCCGCCGGGCAGGCGAGCAGGCGCGGGGTGACGAGTTCATTCGAGAGCGTGGTGAACTCGAACCAGGCATTGCCGGCTTTGACTCCGTTGTTGTCTGGTCGCGTGCCGCCGCGCGAAACGAGCGTGATCCAAGGCGGCACGCCGTCGTGGTCGTCGCCCCAGATCGCGATGGCCCGCCCGAGCTGCCGCAGGTTGTTGAAGCACCCGGCGCGGTCTGAGTCCGAGCGGGTGGCGGCGAGGAGCGGCAGCATCAGCACACTGAGGAGCGCCAGAACGGCCAGGACGGCGACGCATTCCAGACGGGTGAAAGCGGCGTCATGGCGCATGAACCGTGGCATCACTGGTGGGAGGCCCGGCGAGGAGAAATTATTCCCAGACGAGGGAACTGGGTTTGTGGCGGCCCACGCGACGCGTCGGCCGTCCGGTCCTCGGCGGCGGGCAAAAGTGGTGGTGAGGTGGCGCATGGGCATGTCCGGTTAGTGGCAAGACGCTAGCAGCCGGAGGCATGGGCGGCAATGGCGTTGTGGACCGGGGCGGGAGACAGAAGCGTGGGTGATGAATCATCAGCCCGACTCCCGTTTCGTGGCGAGAGAAGCCTGACGCCATCGCTCAAATCACTTCCAAATCCCCCGCGCTGATCTTCACCGCCGCAGCCTGGCCGATGAAGTTCAACCGCAGCAGCACCGTGTCGAACCCGTGGCGTTCCTCGACCCAGCCTTCCAGGCCCGCCAGCGCGCCATGCTTGATGTTCACCCGCGCGCCCTTGCCGATCTCCGGCACGAGCCGGATTTCCAGCCCCGTCTCCAGCGCGTGCAGGATGTCGCGCAACTGCCGCTCGAACTCGCGCTCGTCCGGCACGTCCAGCAGGTTCGCCACATAATCACTCTGGAAAAGTTTCCCGCGCAGTTCACGCGGCGCTTGCAAGAACACGTAGCCGGGAAAGAGCGGCTTCTCGAACGTCACCGTCTTGCCGCGATATTTTTTCACCGAGCGATAAATGGGCAGCGTCGTGGCCACGCCGAGGTCTTCGCAATAGCGCACCACCTTCTTCTCGCAGCGCGGCCGCGCGTGGGCGACGAGCCAAGCGATGGTTGGTTCAGTCATGGCTCAGGAAAGAACCAGCACCGACTCGTGCGGCTCCGCATCAAGGGCGCGGATGTCCCGCTCATGTTGCGTGATGAGCTGGATCAATTTTTGGCGGGTGCAGTTGCCGAGGCGCAGCCACACGACTTTGGGCGGATGGCCGTGGAGGAGGCTGCGTTGTTGAAAATCAGAATCCTTCGACACGATGGTGAAACCATTGCTCCGCGCGTAATCCCAGACTTCCTCATCGGTCCGGCCGAGCAGCCCGTACTCGCGGACGTGCGCGCTGCCGGGAAAAACCGCCGTCAGCAAGCCGGGCAGCTTGGGCGAGAGATTCTCGTCAAACAGCAGCTTCATGCGGGACGACGTTCAGGCGGCGGTCACGGTCGGCGGCGAAGGCGAAGCAGGCTTGGATGTCGTCGGCGGTCAGGTCGGGGAAATCGTCCAGCACCTCGGCCACGGTCATGCCGCCGCCGAGATAATCAAAGATGTCGGCCACCGTGATGCGTGTGCCGCGGATGCACGGCTTGCCACTGCGAATGAGTGGGTCAATGGCGATGCGCTCGCGGTAATTCATGGCCGCACCTTAGAATTCCAGCCATTCGCGGTCAAGGTGGGTGGATGGGAAGCGGCAGCCCAAGTAGGTGGGTTTTGTCGCGCTGCGACAAAACAAG
>JANNGC010000973.1:0-10240 GCA_031380445.1 Pedosphaera sp. | reverse complement strand
GCCGCTTTCGAGCGCGTGACACCGCCGAGGAACACTCGCATTCCAGCCCATGCCCGCCCTTGGATTTTGGAACTTGCGGCTTGTTTGGGATTTGGGATTTGGGATTTGGAATTTTCCATCACGGCTCGATCAACCGGCGGTAGCTGCCGATGCCGCTGGCGATGGACGCCGCCAGTTTCGCCCGCCACGCCTGGCTGTAAATGTTCCGCGCCTCGGCGGGATTCGTCATGAAGCCGCCTTCGATCAGCACGGCGGGCATGGTCGCGTCGCGCAGCACCTGGAAGCGCGCGCGCTTCACGCCGCGATCCTCGCTGCGCAAGTCGCGCGTCATGGCCTTCTGAATTTCGTAGGCCAGCACCATGTTGCGCGCGTTATGCGCGTTGCCGGGATAGTTGCGGTTGCTCGCGCCCTCACCCCGTGCGTTCGTGCTGGTCGCTCCGGCGGGCGTGAGGCAGTAGGTCTCCGCGCCGCGCACACCGGGACCGCCTTCGCCCGAGGCGTTGAAGTGCAGGCTGAGGAGCAGGTCCGCGTTGCGTCGTCGCGCGAGGTCGGGGCGCACGGGCAGTTCCACCATCGTGTCCGTCGTGCGCGTGTAGGAAACGGTGTAGCCCGCCTTGCGCAAGGCCGCGCCCAGTTCTTGCGCGAGCAGCAGCGTGTAGCGCTTCTCCTGCTCGCGTCCTTCCATGTTGCCGGGGTCGCTGCCGCCGTGCCCCGCATCAATGCAGATGTGTTTGATCTTCGTCTTCGCGCGCGCCTTGGGCGGGTAGAGCAGGGGATTGATCGCGGTCGTCAGGTCGAGCGCGGCGAGATACGGCGTGCCGTTCTGGCTGCGGACGGCTTCGGAAAGCAGGAGCAGCACGCCGTTGAATTCCATGCGCTTCGAGTCCGTGGTGAAGGTCAGGCGACGCGTGCTGCTCGCCAGCGTCAGGTCCTTGCCCTGCGCGCGGTAGGAGAAGCCGTTCGCGCGCGCCCACTGATCGAGGCGGAGATACGCCTTGCCGCCGAACGACATTTGCTCGACCTGCGCGGCGCGGGCCTGAAAAGCCGGACCGCACATCGCGCAGAGCAGCAGGGCGAGAGCGATGGCAATTTTCACGCGCGCGAAAGTGCCTGCCGTGACGCGGCGGCGCAAGGGGCATCAGCCAAGCGGGCTACTTCCGCTTCTTCTTCAACCGTCCTTTGAACGTCAGCTCCGCCACGCCGGATTTGTCGAGGCCGCCGATGCCTTCCTGGACCATGCGGTCGAACTGCTTCTTCGCGGCGGCGGCGAGCGGGGCGTCAATCTTGTTCTTCTTCGCGAGCGCGAGGGCGATGCCGGAATCTTTCGCGGCGTGCGCGCCGGAGAAGAAGCAGGAGTGGTCGCGCTTCTGCATGTCCTCGCCGTCCGTGGCGAGCACGCGGGAGTTTGCGCCGGTCTGGGAGAAGACTTCGCGCAACATCGTGAGGTCGAGGCCGAGCGCCTGGCCGAGGCCGAGACCTTCGGCGAGTCCGGCGGTGTTGATGTTCATGACCATGTTGACCAGCGCCTTCACTTGCGCGGCGCTGCCGGCCTGGCCGATGTAGCGGAGCAGCTTGCCGTCGTCGCTCAGTTTTTCGAGCAACGCTTTGACCTTCTTGAACGCGGATTCCTCGCCGCCGCACATCAGGTAAAGCTTGCCTTCCCGCGCCTGCGTGATGCTCGACGCCATGCAGGCTTCGAGCGACTGGGCCTTGGCCTTCTTCGCGAGCTTCTCGACCTCGACGTGGACTTCGGGGGAGATGGTGGCGCAGTTGATGAAGACTTTGCCGGCGGCTTTCACGAGCAGGCTGTCGCCCTTGGTCGCGAAGATTTTCCGCATGGCCTTGTCGTCGGTCACGACGGTGAGAATCACGTCCGAGAGCGCGGTCACGTCGGCGAGTTTCGCGCAGGCGGTCGCGCCGGTTTCCTGCGCGATGGCTTCCGCGCCCGCGCGGTTCACGTCATACACTGCGGTCACGGGCCAGCCACATTCCTTGAGCCGCCGCGCCATGTTTGCGCCCATGCGCCCGACGCCGATGATGCCAATTCGTTCTGCCATAATTTTTTGGTGTTGAGTGATTTTAAGTGCGCGCTGTTCTAGGAAGATTTTCCAAGGTGCGCCAGAGAGAAGTTGACGGAGCGCGGACTTTCCAGTCCGCAGCAACGTGATGACGACGGACGGTTTCGGCTCGTCTTGAGGCTGCCGGTGGTAGCGGCTTGCTGCGGACTGGAAAGTCCGCGCTCCGTCAGCGGGCGGCGCGTCCGCTCGACGCCACCACCGCCGCCACGTTGTTCAGCGGCGGCACCAAGACCCAGCGGCCGTTCACCTGGCAGAAATCGCCGGGACGCGACGTGTTGCCGGTCTTGTCCACGGTGAGCGAGAAGACCGGCAGTTCCTGCGCCAGCCAGCCGCGCGTGCGCCACTCTTGCACCAGCGGACTCGGCGGGCCGGGGCGCACGCGCCAGAGTTCGCGCTGCGCGTCCGCGTCCTGCAATGACTGGGCGGAGGCGCGTTTGATTTGTTTGTTCACCTCGTCCACGACCGTCCACGCGGCGGCGGAATGTTTTTTGAACATGCGTTCCAGTTCGGCCTTCGTCGGGTTCAGCGAGAGCAAGGTGCGGCTCTTCTCCGCGCTGCTGCCGGTGCGGAGCGCGGTCTCCATGCGTTCGTAAAAATCCACGAGGCTCTTCTGCGCGGGATCAAGTTTTTGCGGTGCGCCGAGCGTGCCGCCGGCCCTGCGGAGCACCACGATGGTATCCGCACGGCCTCCGCCCCGCGCGTAGGCGAGCGGCGTTTCGCCGCGCGCATCCGCGGCGTCCACCGGAACGCGGGAGCGCAGCAGCGATTGCACGATGGGCGCAAAGCCTCCGCCCGCCGCCGCGTGCAACGGCGTGATCGCGGCCACGCCATCAATGGCACCGGCATCCGCGCCCGCCGCGAGCAGCAGATCCACGGCGGCGGCATTGCCGATGCGCGCGGCCTCGCCGAGCGGCGTGTTGCCCGCGCGATTGCGGACGTTCACTTCGGCGCGATGGGTGAGCAGGAGCTTCACTTGCTCAGGCTGTTCCATGAGCAGGACGGCGAGGAGCAGCGGAGATGTGTCGAAGCTGTCGCGCGCGCTGGCGGACGCGCGGTTGGCCAGCAGCAGGCGCGTCATGTCCGTGTCGCCGCGGCGCACGGCGATGTGGAGAGGCGTCAGGCCGCTGTCGGCGCGCGCGTCCACTTTCGCGCCGAGGGCCAGCAGCACGTGCGCGGCATTGGTCTGTTTTTTTCCGGCGGCGATGTGCAACGGAGTCATCCCTTTTTCATCCGTGGCGTTCACGAGGTCGGGCGAGGACTTGAAGAGAAATTTGATCTGCTCGACATCGCCGACGCGCGCGGCTTCGTGGATGGGATACCCAACCGCCATCAAGTCCGCCTGGCTCGGCTCCTTCGGCGCGGCGTTGGTTTTGACGGGAGCCGTCGCGACTGGCGCGGGTGTGGTGGCACCGTTCGCGGGAAAGAGCGGCGCGGCGGCGGGTGGTTTGCTTGTCGGGGGCGGCGTGGTCTTCGCCACAACCGGGGCTTTGTCCAAGCCGCCGTTGGCGCGCAGGTAGGTGGCGATTTCCGGGCGCGTGCCCGGCACGAGCCGGACGGGCGTGAGTCCGCTGAAGTCGGTGGCGTTGACGTTCGCGCCGCTGCTCACGAGCAGCTTCACCATTTCCAAATGCCCCGCGCGCACCGCCTCATGCAAGGCCGTGGTGCCGCCCGTGCGCGTGTTGAGCGCCGCGGGATTGGCGCGCACGAGGCTGCGGACTTTTTCCAAGTCGCCGCGCCCGGCGGCGTCCTGCAACTCGCCCGCGCCCGCGACGAGCGCGCCGCAGCACCACGCGAGCAACCAAAGATGTTTCATGGAAATCATTGCAGCACGGGGAATGGAAAGCGGTCAAGAGGGCGCAACGGAGCGCGGACTTTCCAGGCCGCAGCAACGTGCTGACAACGACAGACGTTCAGATGAAACAGCCCCGCCCGGCTTTCGAGGCTGGTTGCGGACTGGAAAGCCCGCGCGCCTTCACGGCTCCGCCAGGCAGTAGAGAAATTTCTCCCCGCGCAGAAACAGATCCTTCCCAGCCAGCGCCGCTGATGCGCTGAAGGAATCGTTGAGGTGATTCACGGCCAGCGTGGTGTTCTCCGCATCGTGGCGCAGCACCACGGTCGTGCCGTCGCGGCCCGTGATGTAGAGACGGCCCGCCGCGCCGACGGGCGACGAGAAGATGAAATCGCGAATGCCATCGAGCCGCAGCGGCTCGCCACGAAACTCGCCGGTCGCCGGATCGAGGCGCACGAGAATGTTCTGGTTGTGCCGGAGGTGATAGAGCGTGTCGCCGTAGAGCAGGGGCGAGGAGACGTAGGGCGTGAGCCGGTTCAGTTTCCACGCGACATTCGTGGTTGCGGTGATGTCGCCGCGCGCGCCGGCGAGTCGAATGCCGAGCATGGCCTGCGAGTAGTAGCTGTTGCCGGCGATGATCATTCCGCGCCAAGGCACCGGCGAGGAGACGACGTTGTCCGTAAGACCGGCGCATTCCCAAAGCAACGCGCCGGTCGAGAGTTCGTAGCCGCGCACACGCTTCGTGGCGCTGACGATGATTTGTGGTTTCCCGTCCACGTCCACGATGAGCGGCGTGGACCAGGAGGTTTTTTCATCGCGCGGCGTTTTCCAGAGCGGCTGGCCCGTGCGCTTGTCGAAGGCGTGGAGGAAGGAACGGCCTTCATGGTCCCAGTTCACAATCAGCGTGTCACCGTGCAGCACGGGTGAACTGCCTTCGCCATGTGAGTGCAGCGTTTGCATCTGGCCGAGGTCAGCCTGCCACTTCACCACGCCGTTCGTGTCGAGGCAGTAAAGCCCGCGCGAGCCGAAAAAGGCGTAGATGAATTCGCCATCCGTGACCGGCGAGTTCGACGCGGGGCTGCCGGTGTCGTGACCGCCCTCGTGCGGCCAGGTTTCGCGCACCACGCGTTTCCAAAGCACGCGCCCGTCGGTCCGGCTCAGGGCCAGGACGAGATATTGATTGGTGCGCGTGACCGGCACGCTGTCATGCACGCCGGGCGCGGAGTCATGCACAGCTTTTTGCTCTGGTCCGACGGGCGCAGCGGCGAGCACATAAACACGTTCGCCGAACACGATGGGCGAAGAATGACCGCGCCCCGGCAGTTCCACTTTCCAGCGCACGTTCTTCTGCTCGCTCCACTCGACGGGAGGATTGGCGTGGGGCGCGACACCGTTGGCCAGCGGGCCGCGCCACTGCGGCCAGTGGCCTGAACTGTTCGTCGCCGCTGGCGCGGAACTGAGAAACGCCCCGAGCAGCAGTGAGAGCAGCCAGTGCAGAAATGATCGCGGGCCGAAGCCCCGCCGGGCCGGGCTGGGAATGGCCCTCGCATCAAGTTGGAAGTAAGTCATACGCCTGC
Source organism: Pedosphaera sp. (assembly GCA_031380445.1). Lineage (GTDB taxonomy): Bacteria > Verrucomicrobiota > Verrucomicrobiia > Limisphaerales > SIBH01 > JANNGC01. Next base: position 4,796 of record JANNGC010000973.1, on the reverse strand, counting down.
TCGTTTTGTGTGAACTGCCGGGAAATTTGCCCGGCTTGGCCGCTGAACTCAATCGCTTCCCCGGCGCGGGACGATAAAATTTCATTCCGCAGCGGGGCGAATCTTGGGCCGGGGAACGCCCAAATTAACAGTTGCCCCACCAAGTCGCTTTGCTATCGTGCCGCCCCTTTCGGAAGGCCAAATGGCGGTTGCCACCAGGTTTTTCGAGAGGGTTGAACGGCCTTAATTTGCCGGTGCTCGTGTGAGCGCGGCGGCCACAATAACACTCAATAAAATCCGGTTATCCGCCGGATGGGCGGTCGCAAAACGCGACATGAAACGCCCGAAACCATTGGAACTAAGTAATGACCACCATCGGAGTTAAAGAACTGCTCGAAGCCGGCGTCCATTTCGGACACCAGACCCGTCGCTGGAACCCCAAGATGAAGCCTTTCATCTTCGACGCCCGCAACGGCATCCACATCATTGACCTCAGCAAGAGCGCGCAGCAGCTCGACGCGGCGTGCAACTACCTAGCCGGTCTCGTCCGCAAGGGCGGCCAAGTGCTGTTCGTCGGCACCAAGAAGCAGGCGCAGGAAACCGTGAAGGAATCGGCCAAAACCTGCGGCCAGCTTTATTGCACCGAACGCTGGCTCGGCGGCACGCTCACCAATTTCCAGACCGTGAAGAAGTCCATCGCCCGCATGAAGGCGATTGAGAAGATGGAAGCGGACGGCACGATCAACGACTACGTGAAGCAGGAGCAGTCCATGATCCGCCGCGAGCACGCGCGCCAGATCAAATACTTTGATGGCATCCGCAACATGGAGAAGTTCCCCGCCGCGATGTTCGTCGTGGACGTGAAGCGCGAGCACAACGCCGTGGCCGAAGCGCGCCGCCTGAAGATTCCCATCGTGGCCATCACGGACACGAACGCTGATCCCGATCTCGTGGATTATCCCATCGCCGGCAATGACGACGCCATCCGCTCGGTGCGCCTGATTCTCAGCGCCATCGTGCAGTCCGTCGGCGAAGCAAAGGCGGATCATGATTCCAAGCGCGCCCGCAAGAACAACCCCGAGCAGCAGGCGGAAGAGTCGGCGGCTCCTGTGACGGCGGAAGCGGCTTCTGCTCCGGCGGCCTAAGACAGTGACTTTCGCGGCGGGGATCGGTGCAGACCGCATCCCCGCCGCTTTTTTCTCACTCAACTCTCAACTGACAACTCTCAACTCTTAAATACTTATGGCAGAAATTACCGCCGGTGCCGTGGCGAAACTCCGCGAGATGACGGGCGCGGGCCTCATGGATTGCAAAAAGGCGCTCACGGAAGCGCAGGGCGAACTCGAAGTCGCTGTGGATATTCTCCGCAAGAAGGGCCAGGCCTCCGCGTCGAAGAAGGCCGGCCGCGACGCGAAGGAAGGCGTCATCGCCAGCTACATTGCGCCCGGCGCGCGCCTCGGCGTGATCGTCGAGATCAATTGCGAGACGGACTTCGTGGCGCGCAACGAAAGCTTCCGCGCGTTCTGCGATGACATCGCGAAGAAAATCGCCGCGAATCCCAACGCCGACCTCGAAGCCGACCGCGTGGCCGCCGTGTCCAAGATTGGCGAGAATGTTTTGATCAACCGCCATCAGCGCGTCGAGGTCAGCGGCAACGGTCTCGTGTCCGCCTATATTCACACCGGCGCGAAAGTCGGCGTGCTCGTGGAAGTCGGCGCGAACAATGAAGCGACCACGCAGAAGGAAGAGTTCAAGCAACTCGTCCGCGACATCACGCTCCAGATTGCCGCCGCCTTTCCGACGGCCGTCACGCGCGAGGAAATCCCGGCGGATCTCATCGCCAAGGAAGACGAGATCAACAAGCAGTCCGACCGCCTCAAGGGCAAGCCGGCGGCGGCGCTGGACAAGATTCTGCAAGGCATGCGCGAGAAGTATTTCCAGACCGCGTGCCTCGTGGATCAGGGCTTCGTGAAGAATCCGGACATGACCGTGAGCCAGCACATCGGCTCCGTGTCCAAGACGCTGGGCGACGAGATCAAGGTGCGCCGCTTCGTGCGCTTTCAGGTCGGCGAGTCGGCGGCCGCGTAAGCCACGCAGCTTTTTTCAAGCCGCGCTCTGTGAGGAGCGCGGCTTTTTTTGGCCTCACGCCAAGGGTGTTTTTTTTCGATTCTTTGCGGCCTTGGCGGGCTTTGCGTGAGGCTTCATGTGGGTCAGGGAACCCCGGATGCGATGGTACGCTTACCGATGATTTGACGCCTCCGAAAAAATCCCCCAATGTCCGCGCCCATGCGATTCACGAAAAAGTTTTGCGCAATTGTTTCTTCTGTTGCCGTGGTGGCAGCCGCTCCTGCTTGGGCGCAGGCACCCGCCGGAGGCAACGACGGGCAACTGCGCGACGCAGTGCGCAAGGCGCTCGATAACTCGGCGCCCGCGCCCGCATCACCGGCCGCCGCGCCCGTGACGCCCGCCCGCGTCGATCCGCCCGCGCCCAAAGCCGCGCCGTTGCTCACGCCCGTGATCCCGGCCACGCCCGTCGCGGCGTGGACGAACAGCGCGAACCCGACCAGCGTTTCCCTTACACTCGACGAGGCCATCCGCCTCGCGCTGGAGCACAATCTGGATTTGCAGGTGGCCCGCTACACGCCGCTCATCGCCGAGTATGATCGGCGTGCGCTCTACGGTGATTACGACCCCACGTTCAGCGCCGGGATCCGGCGCGACAACAATCTCCGCGAGTCGGGCGGCCTGAACCTGAACACCGGCAACACCACGCCTGGCACGCGCAGCCGCTCGTATGCGGGCAACCTGGGCCTGACCGGTCTGCTGCCCAGCGGCGCGACTTACGATCTCAGCCATATTTCCCAGCGCAACAAAGTCACGACGCCGAATGAGATCGGCACCAATTCCTTCGGGCTGCCGGTCTTCGTCAAGAACACCGACGTTACGTGGGAATCACAGGCCGCTGCGACCTTGACCCAGCCGCTGCTGCGCGACTTCTGGATTGATGGCACGCGCCTGCGGATTGGTCTGGCCCGGCAGGAAGTGACCCGCACCCAGCTCGATCTCGAACGCCAGATCATGCTCGTGGTGAACGCCGTCGAGCAGGCTTATTACGATCTCATCGCCCTCCACGAATTGGTGCGCGTGGGCGAAGCGGACGTGGCGGTGAAGAAACAGTTCTTCGACGAGCAGCGCCGCCGCGTCGAAGTCGGCACGCTCGCGCCGCTGGAAGAAAAGCTCGCGCAGTCCGAGGTCGCCAAGTCCGAGATTCTCCTCATTTACGCGCGCAACAACTCCGCCAACGGCGAGGCTATTTTGAAGGGGTTGGTGCGCGACAATTTTCTCAGCCACTTGAACACGCGCCTCGCCCTGACCGACCGGCTGCTGCCCGTGCCGGCCACGTTCGAGTTGCAAGGCGCGGTCAAGCACTCGCTGGAGGCGCGGCCGGATTTGCAGTCCATGCGCGTACTGCTGGAGCAGTCGCAGATTCAGCTCAAGTTCGACAAGAACCAGCTTTACCCCAGCCTCGATGTGTTCGGCACCTTGGGCTACAACGGTCTCGACCGGAACCTCGGCGGCTCCTTGCGCGACATCCGGGATCGGAACTTCGAGCAGTCCGCCATCGGCGCGGCCATCAGCTTCCCCCTCTGGATGCAGGCCGAAAAAAACAACCTCAAGGCCACCAAGCTGGAATTGGCGCAGACCGTCCACATGATCAAGCAGCTTGAGGAGACGATCATCCGGGAAGTCGAGGCGCAAGGCCGGCTGCTGGAAACCTACTGGCGGGCCATCCCGCTCACGCGCGAGCAGACGATCTATGCGCAGTCCGCGCTCGAAGCCGAGCAGAAGAAACTCGCGGCGGGCAAGAGCACGAGCTTCAACGTGCTGCAACTCGCCTCCGCCCTCACCGCCGCGCAGGCCAACGAAATCACCACCTTGCGCGACTACAACAAGGCGCTCGCCGAACTGGCCTACCGCAAAGGCTCGACGCTGGAACGCTGGCGCATTGACCGCCCCGCGCGCTCGACCAAACCGGCCAGCAAGACCAAGGAAAAATAATTCTCCCGCGCATTGCTTATGAAGAAACAACCCCGCACTTTTTTCGGAGCCAACGGCGTGTTCATGACCGGGGGCGGCATGGGCGGTGAAATCAGCGGCCCCATGGAAGTCATGTTCGCCGGGCTGCTCGGCGGCATCGCCGGACTGGTCGTGGGCATGATCGCCGGCACCTTCGCCCGCTTCTTCACCATCAACCGGGTCAAGGGCATGATCGGCGGCATCCAATGGGGAGCCTACGGGGCCGGGGCCGGCGCGCTCGCGCTAGCCATGTTCGAGATGTTGAACTGAGGTTCAGCCGAGCCGCCGGTTTCAGCGCGGATCACCGGGAGCGCGAATGTTTTTGTCCGCGCCTTTTTAATTTCAATCGCCTCTTGCCAAGAGAGGCCTCGGCGTGCCTTATCATGTCGGGTTTAACGGCATGAAATCAAAAACGTCCTCCGGCGAGTCATCACTCCGGCGAGCCATCACTTCGGCGGTTGGCCTGCTGTTCTTTCTTCTGAGTTCCGCTGCCCGGCTGGCCGCGCAGGAGTCGTCCCCGACGCTCGTGACGAATGCGCCCGCCTTCGGCACCTTTTACTGGCTCTCGGGTCTGCCGTCGGTGCCATATCCTTTTGACCCGGCGCGGGGCCTGTTGCCCATCTGGTCTCTCAATGGTTCCTATTACGTGGACGATTTTGAGCTGCTGCTGAGTCTGGAGAGCGGCGGCGGGATGTTCCTGCTGGGCGATCCGTCCCCATCCCCGGGAGGCACCAACGGAG
>JANNGC010000291.1:0-1732 GCA_031380445.1 Pedosphaera sp. | reverse complement strand
TCGCGAGGTCGAGCACGCCGGGCGCGTTGTTCTGCATCCGCCACGCGACTTCGTAGGAGTTGATCACGGCTTCGAGTTCCACGTCGCCGGGATTTTTCTTCAACTGCTCGGCGTTCATCTCGCGGAACAACTCGAACTGGCGGCGCCGCTCGGCGGGCGAGGCGGCGTTGTTGCCGATGTTGCGGATCAACAATTCGTTCGCCGGCGCGCCAGCCTTGCCGATGGCCGTGCCTTGAAAGACGGGCGGGAGAAAGGCGTTGCCGTAATTGCGCGCCCCGCCATTGCCCGTCGAGGGCGCGATGCTCACGAAGCCAGGAAGGTTTTCGTTCTCCGTGCCGAGGCCGTAATTGATCCACGAACCCATCGAGGGGCGGATGAACGTGGTCGAGCCGCAGTGCAGGAACAGCGTCGCAGGACCGTGCGCCACCCCCTCAGTCTGCATCGAGTGAATGAAGCAAAGGTCGTCCACATGCTTCGCCATTTCGGGAAAGAGTTCCGACACCCAGCGCCCGCTCTGACCGTGCTTCGTGAAGGACCACGGCGACTTCATTACGCGCTGCGAGGTGCCGCGCGCGCCAGTGTTGGCGATGTTCCGCGCGTCGTCGAAGCCCATCATCTTGCCGTCATTCTTTTCCAGCAGCGGTTTGTAATCGAACGTGTCCACCTGGCTCGGCCCGCCCTGCATGAAGATGAAGATGACGCGCTTGGCGCGCGGCTTGAAGTGGGTGGGCTTCGGCGCCAGCGGATTGGTGTTGGCCGCGAACGCCCGTTCCGCCGCCAAGCCCGCCAGCGCGAGATAGCCGAAACCGCAGGCCATCGACTTGAGCGCGTGGCGGCGGGTCAGAAGATTCGGATTCATCATGGCTTCAACTGCGTTGTTCGACGTTGGCTTCATCGCGCTCCATTCAGTTCACGTAACGGAAGTCCGCCGAGGCGAAAAGCGCGTGAAAGAAATCCGTCCACGCCGCGACGGCGTCGGTCTCTCCGCCCAGACATTTATTCGCCACAGATTTTTCCCCAGCGGTTGGCGCACGCCCCAGGGCGAGACGGCAGGCGCGGCTCAGGCGCGCGTCATCGTCCGGCAGTTTTTCCGCCAGCAACCGCTGCGCGGCGAGCTTCGCCTGCTCGCGCACGAACGGATGATTCATGAGGAACAACGCCTGCGGCGCGACGGTGCTGACGTTGCGCACGCCCACGACCATGCTGGGATCAGCAAAATCAAAGGCCTCGAAAATTTCCGGCAGCGCGTTGCGGAAAGCCGGCACATAAACGCTGCGGCGCGGTTCGGTGAAATTGAATCCGTAGTCCGCCGATTGCGTGGCCTTGAACGACGGCCCGCCGCGCTCGCTGCTCAACTGCCCGCTGACCGAGAGCATCGTGTCGCGGATGCACTCGGCGTCGAGGCGACGGCGGTTCGCGCGCCAGAACAGGCGGTTCTCGGGATCGTTCGTAGCCGCGCCTGTGAAGGCGCGGCTCGAAAGATCAGATGGCTGCGGGTTCACACCCGCAGCAACGGACGTGAGTTGATACGTCCGCGACAACACAATCTCGCGCACCAGTTTCTTCACCGACCACCCTTGCGCGATGAACTGCGCCGCGAGGTGATCGAGCAGTTCAGGATGCGACGGAGTCTCGCCCATCGTGCCGAAGTTGTCCGTGGTGCGCACCAGTCCCGCACCGAACAGCCAATGCCAGGTGCGGTTGACCATCACGCGAGCGGTGAGCGGATTCG
>JANNGC010000962.1:0-4955 GCA_031380445.1 Pedosphaera sp. | reverse complement strand
GAGCAAAGCCTTGCGGTCGTTGAGGCGTTCCAGTGTGACGCCGTTCAGCACCATGTCGGATTTGCCTTCGCCCGCCGGACGGAACGAACGGTGTGGCATGCCGAGGAAGCCCGGCCCGGAAGAATTGTACGGCCGGTGCTGCATGACCGGCTCCAGGCCGACAAACGACGGCACGGCGGGGTGGGTCGCGCCTTGCAGCTTGGAAACCACCGAGCCGATGGAGGGCCATCCCCCGGGCGGTTCGCCGCGCTTCAAGCGCCCGGTCAGGCACTGGTAGTCGTAGTGATTATCCTCCGCGCCCACCATGCTGCGGATGAAGGCGAGTTTGTCCGCCATGCGCGCCATGAGCGGGAGGTGTTCGCAAATCTCGATGCCCGGAACATTCGTCGGGATCGGTTTGAACTCACCGCGAATTTCCGACGGCGCGTCGGCCTTGAGATCAAAGGTGTCCTGATGCGGCGGTCCGCCCGGCAGGTAAATCATGATGACCGCTTTGTGCGAGCGGCGGATGCCGGAGGTCGCTTCGGCCTGCAACAAGTTCGGGAGCGAAAGTCCTCCGAGCGCCAGACCACCAATCCTGAGAAAATTCCGACGGGATAACCCGTCGCAGAATTTGGAAGATGAGCCGGCGATGGTCAGCATGATGTCAGATCAGTTCGCGGATGGGTTGGGCGTTGTTGTCCACCAGGAACTGCGGCCGGCTGGAAAGATCATTCATCGTCACCTTGCTCACGTCGATGCCGAGGTTGTGATAGAGCGTCGCAAAGACCTCGCTGAACTGCACCGGACGTTCGACCGCTTCACCACCCAGCCGATCCGTCGCGCCAATGACCTGGCCGGTCTTCATGCCGCCGCCCGCGAGCAAGGCGCACGAGACGCGCGGCCAGTGGTCGCGCCCGCCGTCCTTGTTGATCGTCGGCGTGCGGCCGAACTCGCCCCAGACGATGACCGAGACATCCTTGTCCAAACCGCGTGCGTGCAAATCCTGCACCAGTGCGCTCACGCCCTGATCGAGCATCGGCAAATCCTGACGAAGCGCGTCGAAATTTTTCCCGTGATGGTCCCAACGGCTGAACGCGAGCGTCACACAGCGGGCACCCGCTTCCACCAAGCGTCGCGCGGTGAGGAAATGCTCCATCAATTTTGGCCCGCCGTCGTCGCGATTCTTGGCGTCACCCTTGCCGTAGCGCGCGCGGACCTTCGGGTCTTCTTTCTCAATATCGAGCGCCTCGAGCAGTTTGCTGGAAGTGAGCAGACCGAACGCCTGCTGATTGAAGGCATCCATGCCGGCCATCATTCCGCTGCCGTCTACGTCGCGGCGGAACTGGTCGAAACTCGTGAGCAGCGCCTGGCGGTCGGCGAGCCGATCCAGCGTCACGCCGTTCAGCACCATGTCAGTCTTGCCAGCGCCTTCCGGCTTGAACGGCCCGTAGGCGGGGCCGAGAAATCCCGGCTCGCCCGCGCGCGCCCAACGCATCTCGCCCATCTTTGGCGAAAGGCCGACAAAGGGCGGTACGAGCTGATTGACCGGCCCCTGCAATTTCGCGACCGACGCCCCGAGCGACGGCCAGCCGCCCGGCGGCTGATTGCGCGACGTGTGACCCGTGAGGCACTGGAAGGCATCGTGGTCATCCAGCGCGCCGACCATGGAGCGAATGATGGCGAGCTTGTCCATTTGCGCGGCGAGCAGCGGCAGGTGCTCGCAAATTTGAATGCCCGGAATCTTCGTGGAGATCGGCTGGAACTCGCCGCGCACTTCCGACGGCGCATCCATCTTCAAATCGAACATGTCCTGATGCGACGGTCCGCCCGGCAGGAAGATCATGATGACCGCTTTGTGCTGGCGGCGGGTGCCGGAGAGTGCCTCCGCCTGAAGCAACTGTGGGAGCGCGAGGCCGCCGAGTCCGAGCGCGCCGATGCGGAGAAAATTACGACGCGACACGCCATCGCAGAAGCGCGGCGTCCGGTTTCCGTAAATGGTCAGCATGATGTCGCTTTTTTGGTCTCGATTGTTCGAGTTTCTGACCCGCCTGACTGCGCGCGTATTCACCGGAAAGTGCCTCGCGGGAGCACCTAGGCGGGTAGTCAGGCTGCGAAGTTTGCCCACTCCGATCCGACAGTTCAACGCGGTCCGCGTTGAATCAACCGGATGGCATCAAGACGCAGGCGGGCGGCGGAGAGGTGCTGGTCCAGATCGCGCTGCTGTTTCACGAGCTCGTCTACTTCTTCCGGCTGAACGCTGCGGTTCACCTTCTGGAGTTCCCGGAGCCGCGTAATTTCGTGTTCGAGTTGCCCGGTCATGGCGGCGCGGGCTTGGGCGATCAGACCTGGCACCTGGCGGCTCGCGAGGCTTTGCGCCTTCTCGATCAGATCGGGCAGCAGTTCTTCACGCAATTCTGGCGAATCCAAAAGCGGGTAAGGATCTCCTTTCTTCAACTGGCGGGCGAGCATCTCGCGAGCGAGGGGCGCGCCCACATCCTGCCCGCGATGGTCTACGAGCACGCGCAACGGTGTGGGCGGCAGAAACCGATCGACATGCAGCGGCGGCGGGGCAATGCATTCGAGCAGGTAAACCGCCTCCAGATAAATCCCGGACGTTTTCTGATCCGGCCAGTGGGCGAAACTGCTGTTCCCTTTCTCCGTTCCCAACAGCAAGTCGAGCGCTCCGGTGACGAGCGGATGATCGCAGGTGAGGAACTGGACTTCCTCGCGCGACAGCGCGCGCCGCCGATCGCCAGTGACGGCGAACCCCTCCGCGGGCAGACCAGGAAAGGAATCCGCAAAGACTCCTGCGGAACCCAGGCGACAGGTCCGGGGCGCGATTTCTTCGGCGTGGATGGAAAAGTGATCGAAGACTGCGAGCATGAATTCGTGCAGCGATGCGTCCGTGTCCTGCTCCTGAATTTCTTTCACCAGCCGGGTGGCGCTCGCGGATCGAAACGAGTTCATCTCCAGCAACCGGTCCCGGCCCTGCTCCAATTGCTCGGCCAGTTCGCGGCGCGCGATCGTGGTTTCCTGAATCAACCGGATCAACTCACCGCGCGCCGTGGCTTCGGTTTCATGAAAGTCCTGCGCGAGATCGTGAACGCGCGCGCCGAAGCGGTCGAGCAACGCGCGCCCGCCGGCCAGGTTCTGCTCCAATGAATTCAGCCCCTCATGATACCAGCGCGCGAGCACCTCGTGGGAACTGCCCGCGACGTACGGCAGGTGGACTTGAATCTCTGAAGTCTGCCCGATGCGGTCGAGACGCCCGATGCGTTGCTCCAGCAGTTCCGGATCGAGCGGGAGATCGAACAGCACCAGATGGTGGGCGAACTGAAAGTTCCGGCCCTCGCTGCCAATCTCGGAGCAGATGAGCAGACGCGCGCCCTCCTCCTCGGCAAACCACGCCGCATTGCGATCCCGCTGCACCAGCGTGAGACCTTCGTGGAACACGGTCATCCTCACGTTCAACCGCTGGCGCAGCGCGGCGTCAATGGCTTCGACCTTGCGCTGCGTGCGACAGATGAGCAGCACCTTCTCCTGATCTAACGCGCGCAACAGTTCCGCCAGCCAGTCGATCCGCAGGTCGTGAGCAAAGTCCGGCTGAAAGGCCGTGGCCGCGTTCGCATCGGTGTCGGCGGCAAATTCTTGTGCGAGCGCGTCGAACAGTTTCCCGTCGCCAGCCGGTACGCTCAAGGAATGCGTCTGCGCCCGGCGTTTGGGGAAGCCGCTGATCGTGGCGCGCGTGTTGCGGAACATCACGCGGCCCGTGCCGTGTTGATCGAGCAGCGCGCCCATGAACTCGTCGCGCATCCGGCTGTCGCCGCGTTCCATTTTCTCTAGCTTGGCGCAGAGGTTCTCTTCGGTTTCCCCAAGGATGCGTCCGAGCATCGCCCGATCTTTCGTCGCGAGCGGTTGCAGGTTCAGAAGCTTGTCCGCCAGCGCTGCCACCTCGCGGTAATGATCCGCCTCGCCGAGAAACTCGTGGAGATCGAAAAAGCGATCCGGGTCCAACAGACGCAAGCGCGCGAAGTGACTGGCCATGCCGAGTTGCTCAGGCGTGGCCGTCAGCAGCAGCAGGCCCGGCGTCGCGTGGCCCAGCGCCTCCACCACCGCATACTCCGGACTGACCGCCTCAGGCGCCCATCCGAGATGGTGAGCCTCATCGACCACGAGCATGTCCCACCCGGCGGCCAGCGCCTGGCGCAGCCGGGCCTCGTTGCGCGTGAGCAGGCTGATGCTGCACAGCACCAGTTGATCATCCAGAAAAGGGTTCACCTCGGGATTGACCGTCTCGATCGATTCGCAGCGTTCCTCATCGAAGATGTGGAACCACAGATTGAAGCGGCGCAGCAGTTCCACGAACCATTGGTGAACTAACGAATCCGGCACCAAGATCAGCACCCGCTGCGCGCGCCCGGTCAGAATCAGCCGGTGCAAAATCAGGCACGCCTCGATGGTCTTGCCCAGGCCGACCTCGTCGGCGAGCAGCACGCGGGGATTCAGGCGGCCCGCCACTTCCGCCGCGATGAAAAGCTGGTGCGGAATGAGTTCAATCCGGCCGCCGACAAAGCCACGCACTTTCGATTTGCGCCGGCGATGCTGCTGCTGGAGGGCGGCGACACGCAGGTCAAAGACGTCGGGCGCATCCAATTGACCGGCCAGCAACCGTTCCTCCGGCTTGTTGAAACTGATCGCATCGTTCAGTGCTGACTCGCACAACTCCGCCTCTTCGCCCCGGTAATAGATCAGACCGTTTCGCTCGGTGACCGACTGCACCGCCAGGGTCTGGCTCTGCTGATTCTGAATGGTGTCGCCGGCGCGAAAGCGCACGCGCTTGAGGGGCGCGTTGTCGCGGGCGTATTCGCGCCGCTCACCGCTCGCGCCAAAGACGATGATCACGGTGCGCGCCGAGACGTGCTGCACCGAACCCAGCCCGAGTTCCGGCTCGCTCTCGCTGACCCACCGCTGAC
>JANNGC010000958.1:0-2675 GCA_031380445.1 Pedosphaera sp. | reverse complement strand
CTGCGGGCTGGAAAGCCCGCGCGCCGGGCCGGTCGGAAACCTTTCTCAAGCCCGGCTCGTCCTGTGTCGTAACCTTGGATGTTATGAACACGAACGAAAAATACCGCGCGGAACACTCGGCAAAGCCCGAAGATTTTTTCCTCACGCGAAGGAAATTTCTCCAGCGCGTCGGCATGGGCTTCGGCGCGCTGAGCCTGGCGTCGCTGTTCGGTGAGTCCATGTTCTCGCCCGCCGGGGCGAGGGCCGCCGAGATGATGAATCCGCTCTCACCAAAAAAGCCGCACTTTCCCGCCAAGGCCAAGCACGTCGTCCACATCTTCGCGCAGGGCGCGCCTTCGCATGTGGACACTTGGGATCCGAAACCAGCGCTGACCAAGCACGACGGCCAGACCATTCCCGGCCAGGGCGGCGTGGCGATGGCTTCGCCGTTCAAGTTCAGCAAGCACGGCAAGTCCGGCATCGAAGTCAGCGAAGTGTTTCCGAAACTCGCCGAGCACGTTGACGAGCTTTCCATCATCCGCTCCTGCTACACGGACATTCCCGCGCACGACGTGGCAACGACTTTCATGAACACCGGCTCGTTGCGCGTGGCGCGTCCGAGCATTGGTTCGTGGGTGCTTTACGGACTGGGCAGCGAGAACCAGAACATGCCGGGCTTCGTCTCGTTGCGGCCCGGTGGCCAGCCGGGCGGCGGCAGTTCCAACTGGAGTTCCTCGTTCCTGCCCGGCGTGTTTCAAGGCGTGAGCATCAACACCCAGGTCACGAGCGTGGACCAGCTGATCAAAAACATTCGCAACCAATACACCGTGCTGCCGGAGCAACGTCGGCAACTCGACCTCGTTCACAAGTTGAACGAGTTGCACAGCCAGAATCTCCAGAAGGAAGCGCAGCTCGAAGCGCGGCTCGAAGCCTACGAGATGGCGTTCAAGATGCAGACCGAGGCCACGGACGCCTTCGACATCGCGAAGGAATCCGCTGAGACGCGCGCGGCCTACGGCAACACCAGTCAGGGCAATCAACTGCTCATCACGCGCCGGCTCATCGAGCGCGGCGTGCGCTTCGTGCAGGTGTGGGCGGGCGGCTGGGATCATCATCAGGACATCGAAGACCGGCTGACGCAGAAGGCGCGCGAGATTGATCAGCCCTTCGCGGCGTTCCTCGCCGACTTGAAGAAGCGCGGACTGTTTGATGAAACCATCGTGATGTGGGGCGGCGAATTTGGCCGCAAGCCGGTGCGGGACCGCAACGGCAACGACAACCCCGGTCGCGATCACAACAACAAGGCGTTCACCACCGTGCTCGCGGGCGGCGGCGTGAAGGGCGGGAATGTTTATGGCGCGACAGATGAGTTCGGCGGCGCGGCCATCACGGACAAGGTTCACGTCCACGATTTGCACGCGACCTTGCTCGCGCTCCTCGGCTTCGATCACGAGAAGCTCACCTACCGCTACAATGGCCGCGACTTCCGGCTGACGGATGTGGCGGGCAAAGTGGTGAAGGGCGTGCTGGCCTGAGTTCAGCGGCCGGGCGGCTGCTGCTTCTGAAACCACTCCAGCCAGCCGAGCATGAAGGCGTCCTTCATTTCGCGGGAGCGGCGGCATTCCTCGGGCGTGCGGCCCCAGTAGAAACCCAGCCAGCCGGCGGCGTGCGGTTGCGCACGGCGGAAGAAATCATCGAACTCAGCGACGCTGCATTTGAGCGGGAAGGTTTCTTCGATGACCACGGGCTTGCCGACTTGGAAAGCGCGCAACGTGTCGAGCGCGTCGTTCACTTTCCCGCGTTCGGGATAAAGATGCACACTGAGGAAATCGAGTTCCGGCGCGACGACGGCGGGATGAAACGCGGAGTCGAGGCCAGGCCGGGGTAAGCTCCAATCAACGAGTCCCACCGTGATGAGCGTGGCTGAATCTTCCGCGCGAATGGCGGCGGCAAGTTGGTGAATCCACGCACGGGCTATTTCGGGCCGGGCGCGCCCACGGCCTTCGCGAGAAATCCATTGCACGAAATGTTTGCCGCCGAAGGGCGGGCCGAGCCAGTCCTTGCCCGTGCCGTCCGAGTGCGGCGCGACGGGTTCGTTCATCAGGTCGTAGCAAAAGATCGCGGGACTGCCGCGACCGGCGCGGGCCACGGCGCGCCAGAAGTTCGCCTGCGCGGCCCAGCGGCGTTCTTCGTCGAGCGCGTCATACCACGCGGGCACGTCGGCCTTGTGGTAACAGCCGAGTCCGGTGACATCGAGGTGGAGGCGCGTGCGTTCGGCGAGGCGGAGCAACTGGACGAAGCGCGCAAGCGCGTTCGTGTCGGGCTGCGTTTCACTGCGCATGAATTTCCCGAACTGGAGATGCACGCGCACGACGTTCGCGCCGAGTTGTTTCATCTCGCGGAAGTCTTCCTCGACCTTGCGCCATTCCGTTTCCCAGTAGTCTTCAAGCAGGCGACCGTTTTCGTCGTGGTCGTAATTGAAACCCCACGGGGTGAAGGCGTGACCGGAAGGATACAGCACGAAGCTGTGACCATCGGATGAGATGCGAACGAGCTCCAATGGGGGCATGTGGCGCGTGGTGGTGCAGCCTGTGACGAGAACGAGCAAGAGCAGGAGCGCGGACCGCCGAGTCCGCGTGATCGTGCGAAGGAAAAAGACGCTGACCTCGAAGTGATGCTGAACACGCGGACTCAGC
>JANNGC010000943.1:0-8573 GCA_031380445.1 Pedosphaera sp. | reverse complement strand
GTTGGCGAACTGCGCGACCTGCTTTTCCAGCCGCGCATTGCCGCGTTCCAGCTCCTGGACGCGCCGCGCCTGCGCCTCGTCCGCGCCGTTCTGCGTGGCGAGCGACTCTTGCGCGGCACGCGCGTGCGCTTCCGCATGGCGCAACTGTTTCGTCTGCCACACGCAGGCCAGGGCCAGCACCACGACCGCCACGGACAGGAGACCAATCAGAGTTTTTTGCATAAGAACCTTTGCGTTGAACGGATTGAACCATCCTTGCTTAAAGAAATCGTGTCCAAGGGAACCGCGTAAAATCTGGACGCTGCCAAAGAAAAAGGCCGCCGGTTGTCCGGCGGCCTCTGAATTTATTTTGCAGTCGCTTACGCGCCCTTGTCGGCCTTGGCCTGGAGCACGCGGGCGAGCTGGCTGGCCGGCTCGTTGAGCAGCGCGACGAGCTTCGTCGCCGGCGTGTTGAGCAGGCCGAGGAACTTCGCGCGCAGGACTTCGAGCGGCGGGAGTTCGGCCAGTTCATTGACGGCCGCGGCTTCGAGGCGCTGGTTGTTCAGGAAGCCGAAGCGGGTCTTCGGTTTCTCGAACTCGGAGGCAAAGGTCTTGAGCACCTTCGCGGCGGAAGACACGTCCTTCTGGCCCGTGACCACGGCAATCTGGCCGGTGAGCTCGGCGCCGAGATCGGCGACACCCGCTTCCTTGGCCGCGATCTTGAAGATGGTGTTCTTGACGACGTGGATTTCCGCGCCGGCCTTCTGGAGGCGCTTGCGCAGCTCCGTCATGGGTCCGACACGCAGGCCGGTGTAATCCACAACGATGAAGAAGGGGGAGGAGTTCAGGCGGGTGACATACTCGCCGGAGATGAATTTCTTTTCGGGACGCATGGTAAGGTTCCTTTAGAAAATGGTTTGGTTCGTAAGTTACGCCGTGGCCAGAAACTCGCGCATATCAATGCGCAGTCCGGGACTCATGGTCGCCGAGAGGGTGCAGGTGTGGACGAAGTTGCCCTTCACGCTGGAGGGGCGGGCCTTGGTCACAGCCTCGATGACGGCGCGGGCGTTCTCCTCGATCTGGATCGAAGTGAACGACGCCTTGCCCACGGGAACGTGGACGTTGCCGCCCTTGTCCACCTTGAATTCCACACGGCCGGCCTTCACTTCGCGCACGGCTTTCGCGGTGTCATCGGTGACGGTGCCGGTCTTGGGGTTCGGCATGAGGCCGCGCGGTCCGAGCACTTTGCCGAGCTTACGCACTTCGCTCATGGCGGCGGGCGTGGCGATGGCGACATCGAAGTCGTTCCAACCCTCGGTGCATTTCTTGATCATGTCATCGAATCCGACGTATTCCGCACCGGCGGCCGTGGCGGCTTCCGCCGCTGCGCCTTGGGCGAACACAAGGACGCGCACGACCTTGCCGCTGCCGTGGGGCAACGGAACGGTGCCGCGCACCATCTGGTCGGACTGCTTGGGGTCAACCCCGAGCTTGAAGGCGATGTCCACGGTCTCGTTGAACTTGGCCTTGGGGAACTTGTTGAGGACTTCGACGGCGGACTTGAGCGGATAGGCCTTGGCGGCATCCACGAGTTCCAGCGCCTTGCGATAACGCTTGCTACCTTGTTTCTCTGGCATGTTTTTGTGCGGTGATGGCGAATCCGAATTGACGGACTCTCCCGCGTTTAGGGTTCTTACTTATCCAGCACTTCGATGCCCATGCTGCGGGCAGTGCCGGCCACGACCTTGAACGCGGCCTCTTCCGAGGTCGTGTTCATGTCCTTGAATTTTAACTTCACGATGTCGAGCACCTGCTTGCGCGTGACCTTGCCCACTTTGTCCTTGAGCGGGTTCTTCGCGCCCGAGGCGATGCCGGCGGCTTTCTTGAGCAGCGCGGACGCGGGCGGCGACTTCGTGATGAAAGTGAATGACTTGTCCTGGAACACGGAGATGACCACCGGGATGATCATGCCGTTCTGGTCTTTGGTCAGGGCGTTGAACTCCTTGCAGAAGCCCATGATGTTGACGCCGTGCTGACCGAGCGCAGGACCGACGGGAGGAGCGGGATTCGCCTGGCCGGCCGGGATTTGCAGTTTGATTTCGCCTGTCTTCTTCTTCGCCATAAAATTTTATTAAGCTTTCTCGACCTGCCAATACTCCAGTTCGACCGGCGTATTGCGTCCGAAAATGTTGACCGTGATTTTGAGTTTGCCGCGCTCGGGATCCACTTCCTCGATCGCACCGTTGAAATTCATAAAGGGGCCGTCGTTGATCTTCACGTTCTCGCCCACCGCGAACGACACTTTCGGACGTTCCGCATCTTCGCTGTCGGAAATGGTCTCCTTGATGACCGCCATCTCGTCCAGTGTCACCGGCACGGGACGATCCCCACCGACGAAACCAATCTTGCCCGGCGTCTCCTGGATGAAAAACCACGGCTTCGGCAGGATGCCCCGGTTCTCATCGAGCAGCACCATGTCAATATAGACATAGCCGGGATGGAGCTTGCGGTTCGTGACGGTCTTCTTGCCTCCGCGCACGTCCACGACCTTCTCGATGGGGACGAGCACTTCCTTGATGAACTCGCCCATCTCCTCGGCCTTCATGCGCTTCTCAATGCTCTCCTTCACCTTGTTTTCCTGACCGGATAGGGTGTGGATGACGAACCATTGGCTTTTCATAGTTCCTTTGGTTACGAGGCAAGCAGGCGCACGGCGTAGGTAAGCAGAAGGTCCACAACGACGGTGAACAGGCCGAGCAGCAGAATGGAAACAATGACGACCACGGTCGAACCCTTGAGTTCTTCACGGCTGGGCCATGAGCATTTCTTCAGCTCCTCGCGCGTCTCCGCAACGTAGTTCGTGAGCCGCAAAAGCTGGCCGGTGCGCCAGAGCACGCCAAAGACGACGGCCACGACGACCACCCAAATCAACAACTGAATGTAGAACTTGTTCACAAAAATTGTCTAGCTGGCCAGGCCTTGGCCCGCCGCGAATCAACTTAACCGTAAAAAATTTCCATCCCGTCCGCCGCGAAAACGCTGGCGGAGAGGGAGGGATTCGAACCCCCGTTGGGCTTGCACCCAAAGCGGTTTTCAAGACCGCCGCGATAGACCACTCTGCCACCTCTCCCACCGCAGAATGTAGGACAGCGCGTCCCGCCTGTCTCTCCAACTAATTTTTCTCCATCACCTGTTTCAGAAGGACAGGCGAGACGCGCTGTCCTACGAAGTTGGCACGGCGTGAGGGACTTGAACCCCCAACCAACGGTTTTGGAGACCGCTACTCTACCAATTGAGCTAACGCCGTACTCACCTTCTGCTTTGCCGTTAGACTAAAATGCGGGGGAACGCTTGCGCGCCCCCCGCCCATGTCCTTCCGGACAAAATTACTTCATCACTTCCGACACGCGACCCGCACCGATGGTGCGACCGCCTTCGCGAATCGCGAAGCGCTGGCCTTTTTCCATCGCGACGGGCTTCTGCAGCTCGACGTCAATGGAGACGTTGTCACCGGGCATCACCATTTCCACGCCGGTAGGCAAAGTCATGTCGCCGGTCACGTCCGAGGTGCGGAAATAGAACTGAGGGCGGTACTTGTTGAAGAACGGGGTATGACGGCCGCCCTCTTCCTTCGAGAGCACATACACTTCCGCCTTGAACTTCGTGTGCGGCGTGATCGAGCCAGGCTTGGCCAGCACCATGCCGCGTTCCACGTCGTCCTTGGTTGTGCCGCGCAGCAGCACACCGACGTTGTCGCCGGCGCTCGCCTTGTCGAGGAGCTTGCGGAACGCTTCGATGTCCGTCGCCGTCGTCTTGCGCGTGTCTTTGAGACCCACGATTTCGACTTCCGTCATACGATTGAGTTCGCCGCGTTCCACACGACCGGTCACGACCGTGCCGCGACCTTCAATCGTGAACACGTCTTCAATGCACATCAGGAAGGGCTTGTCGATTTCGCGCGTCGGAAGCGGGATGAATGCGTCCACCGCGTCCAGCAAGTCAGCAATCGCCTTCTCGCCTTCAGGCTTCGCCGCCATCGCCGCCGTGGCACTGCCGCGAATGATCGGGGTCGTCTCGCCGGGGAAACCATACTTCGTGAGCAGGTCACGGATTTCCATCTCGACGAGGTCGAGCAGTTCCACATCGTCCACGAGATCCACCTTGTTCAGGAAGACCACCATCGCCGGCACGCCGACCTGGCGGGCGAGCAGGATGTGTTCGCGCGTCTGAGGCATCGGGCCGTCAGCGGCGCTGACCACGAGAATCGCGCCGTCCATCTGCGCGGCGCCGGTGATCATGTTCTTCACATAGTCAGCATGGCCAGGGCAGTCAACGTGCGCATAGTGGCGCAAGGGAGATTCGTATTCGACGTGCGAGACGGCGATGGTGACGGTCTTCGTGTCGTCACGAACCGTGCCGCCCTTGGTGATGTCAGCGTAGCTGATGGCCGGTGCGAGACCCTTGCGGTGCTGCACTTCGACAATCGCGGCGGTGAGCGTGGACTTGCCGTGGTCAACGTGGCCAATGGTTCCGACGTTCACGTGCGGCTTCGTTCTTTGAAACTGTTCTTTTGCCATTGCTAATCTCCTGCTTGAGTTTTTTTCGGTTTAACTATTTTTCCAAAATCGTCTGGAGCCCATGATCGGGATCGAACCGATGACCTCGTCCTTACCAAGGACGTGCTCTGCCAACTGAGCTACATGGGCAACCAAATTGTTCGTTTGCCTGGTGCCCTGTAACGACAAAAAGCCCGCAACCTGTGTCTCTTTTCTTCTGAAAAAATTCAGGGTTGCGGCGCATTTCGCCCTCTCACGGCCCAACGACTGAGCGCGGAAATTATGGAAGCACCCCAATGGTGTCAAAAGGTTTTCTGAGAATTCTTGTTCAGCCTGAGACCCGACATGCAGCAACAGCGCGCAGCCATCCCGACCAAAAAAATCTCATTCCAAAACCAATCCGTAGAAAATCTTGAGTCCCCAATTTGTCCCCAGCCGTCCCCAGTTCTGGTGACTGGCCGGTCCGGGAACCTACGGTAGTCTTTCCACGTTGTTACTGCGCTTTAGTTCTCAAAGCGCGGTGTGTGTGAAAAGGCCGGACCTGTTGTCCGGCCTTTCTCTTTTGCTGGGTGGACGCTCAGTGTTTCAACATTTCGTTTTTTTCCGCCCGCCGAAATCCGCTCGACTCCTCCACCGTCCGCGTCCGAATCGTGCTCAGAAGTTTTCGCGCCACAATCCAGAAAGAACTTTTCCGGTTCACCCACACCCCGTCCGGCATCCGGCTCCGTTCGACGGTCGCCTGAAACTTGTGCAACGATCCCACCGCACCGAACCAGCCCAGCGGGACCGGCCCGCGCACGCTCGCGTCCAGCTTCGTCACCTCCGCCTCCTGCTCATCCACCCACACGGTGCCGAAGACTTTCTGAAAAACTTTGTCCTCCATGTTTTTTTCCGGCGCACCCGTTCGTGGTGCGAACGACATCACCAACGTCGCACGGCCTTCCACCACCTCGCGCTTCGTGACGCGAAATTCAAAACGCTCCACCAGCTCCGGCGTCGCGATCCCCTCCTTGCGCCGGGCCTTCTTGTTCATGTCCACGCGCGTGACCCGCTGACGGAACGCCGTCTCCCGCTGATTCTCCTTCTCCAACTCTTTCGCGCTCAACTCCCGGCCCTGCACTTTCACCAGGCGCGGAAACGGCAGCCCGCCGATCAGCTCCACGCGGTACAGTTTCTCCGTGGACTTGGTGACGCGCTCGTCTTCGTCCAGTTCCTCCGTCACGGAGCGTTTGTCGTACGCGTAATGATTCGTTCCTCCCGCGCGCGCCACGGCCTGCGCCCGCTCCACCACGCGGTGCAACAGATTGGATGCGGACGGCAGCGGCTCT
The DNA here is from genome assembly GCA_031380445.1 of Pedosphaera sp. GTDB lineage: Bacteria > Verrucomicrobiota > Verrucomicrobiia > Limisphaerales > SIBH01 > JANNGC01. Next base: position 2,710 of record JANNGC010000943.1, on the reverse strand, counting down.
GCGGCCGCCGCCCGCAAAGTCACGGCCAGCGCCACCCCGGCCGCTGTCCCCCATATTGAAGTGAACATTCTTCGCATGTTTCCGGCTTACTGACCGGTCGGCGGGAACTTTGTTCACTCGCGGCGTGGCGAATCATCCGGTTCGCGAATGTTTTCCGGCCCGCTCCAGCCGGCCCGCGCCGCCTTTCCGTTTGAGTTCAGAAACTTTTGTGGAAAGCTCCCGGTGATGGACAAGCCAATCGTTCCGAAGAATCTCGCCTCCGTTTCCCGCCGTCGTTTCGTCAAAACTTTTGCCCTCGGCACCGCCGCCTCGTCCGTGTTCGGCAAGCTCTGGCACGCGTCCGTGCTGGCGGACATTTTGCCCACCGGTGCATCTGGGAAACTGCGCGTGAAGATCAGCGACTACCCCGCGCTCGCGGAAAGTCCCGGCTCCGTCCGCATCGCCATCAATCCCGTGGTGGAGGAACTGGAGGCGGACGAATTGCTCGGCCCCTTTTACCCGGTGATGATCAATCACTTGAACGGCTCCTACTACGCCATGAGCACGCAATGCCGTCACGCCGGCTGCGTGGTGCCGGTGTTCCGGGAGAGTCTCGGGTGCATCGAGTGCCAGTGCCATCTCTCGCGCTACGCCATTGATGGCAGCCTGCTCAATGGGCCTTCGACCAGTCCGCTCGATCCCTATCCCCTGGTCTTCGACGGCGTGGACACGCTCACCATCACGGTCCCCAACCTCGGCTACAACATCGAGACCGCGCTCGTGCAGAGCGGCAACACGCCGCGTCTGCGGTTGGATTTCTTCGGCTTCCTGAACGTGGACTACGAGGTTTATTTCCGCGAGACGCTGACGCAGCCGTGGACGGTCATTCCCTTTTCCACCACGCTGAACGGCACGGCGGACCAGCTCACCTTCACCGGCCAGTTTGCTTTTCTCTACGAGAACGGCTCGCCCGCCAGCCTCTACGTGAACCGCACCGCGCCCACGGGTTTCTACAGCGTGGGCATCAAAACTTCGGCGCTCACCTGGGACGGCTATTTCGACGAGTAGCAGAAACGCCCAACTCCAACTGATTGAGTCTCCCCATGAACCTGCTCCGCATCCTGGCCTTTTTATTTTGCGCCTTGCCCGCGCTGGCTGCGGACGTGAACGTCTTCGCCGCCGCGAGCCTCTCGGAGAGCTTGAAGGAAATCTCCGCCGCGTACGAGAAGGAATCCGGCGACAAAATCATCTTCAACCTCGGCGCGTCCAGTTTCCTCGCGCGGCAGATCGAGGAGGGCGCGCCCGCCGATATTTTTTTCTCCGCTGACGAGGCGAAGATGGACGCGCTGGAGAAAAAGAATCTCGTCGTGAAGGAAACCCGTCGCAGCCGCCTCTCGAATTCCCTCGTCATCGTCGTGGCCTCGGACAGCACCCTGCCCATTCACGCGGCGAGTGATCTGACCAATGCTTTCGTCAAGCGTCTCGCGCTGGGTGATCCGAAGACCGTCCCCGCCGGCATCTACGCGAAGGAGCATTTGGTAAAAGCCGGACTGTGGGCGGCGCTCGAAAAAAAAGTCGTGCCCCTCGACAACGTGCGCGCGGCCCTCGCCGCCGTGGAAGCGGGCAACGCCCAGGCCGGCCTTGTCTATAAAACTGACGCCGGCCTCTCGAAGCGGGTGAAAGTGGCGCACGAAATCCCGGTGAACGAAGGCCCCGCCATCAGCTACCCGCTGGCCCTGCTCCAAGAATCCAAGCACCCCGCCGCCGCGCGCAAATTCCTCGACCATCTGAACTCCGCCGAGGCCGCGCGCGTCTTCGCAAAGTTTGGTTTCATCGTCCGCCCGTGATTGAATCCGCCGCGATGACCGTCGAGGCGTGGCAAGTCGTGTGGTTCACCGCGTGGGTTTCCGCGCTGAGCACGCTCATCATTCTTCCGTTCGGCCTCGGCGCGGCGTGGCTGCTCGCGCGGCGCGACTGGTTCGGCAAATCCATCGTGGAGACCATCATCTCCCTCCCGCTCGTTCTTCCGCCCGTGGCCACGGGATTGATCCTGTTGAAACTGCTCGGGCGGCGCGGCCCGCTGGGCGGCTTCCTGCACGACACGCTCGGGCTGGAAATTATTTTCACCTGGCGCGCAGTTTTGATCGCGCTCGCGGTCATGAGCTTTCCCCTGCTCGTGCGCTCGGCGCGCGTCGCGTTCGAGGAGGTGAATCCGCGCCTGGAACAAATCGCCCGCACGCTCGGCGGGGGCGAGTGGCGCGTGTTCTGGACCATCACCGCGCCGCTGGCGTGGCGTGGGATCGCGGGCGGAATGCTCCTCGCGTTCGCCCGCGCGCTGGGCGAGTTCGGCGCGACCATCATGATCGCGGGCAACATTCCCGGCCTGACCTCCACGCTCTCGCTCGATATTTTCCAGTCCGTGCAACTCGGGCAGGACGGCCACTCGCTGCGGCTCCTGGGCGTGTCCGTGCTGCTTGCCTTCACCGCCGTGTGGACGAGCGAATGGCTCACCCGCCGGAAAAAACGCTGACGTGAAACTGCTCCTGAAAAACATCCGTGTGCCGCTCGGCGACTTCGTGCTGGAAGCGGACGTGGAAATCACGCGCCGCGTCACCGCGCTCTTCGGCCCTTCGGGAGCGGGTAAGACGACGCTGCTCGATCTCGTGGCCGGACTGCGGCGTGCGGAAGCGGATGACAAAGTCCCCGACGTCCTCCCCCAGGCCGAGATCGC
>JANNGC010000918.1:0-3019 GCA_031380445.1 Pedosphaera sp. | reverse complement strand
CATCTCGCTCTACTATTACTTCGGCGTGGTGCGCGCGATTTACTGGTCGGAAGGCGTGTCGGATGCGGCGGAAGTTTCCCCCATCTCCGTGCCGCTGCCGACGAAGCTCGCGCTAATCGTCTGCATGGCGGGAATCATTTTCATTGGCGTGTGGCCGCAGCCGCTGATGACCCAGGCGACCCGCGCCACGGATTCGCTGAATGCGCTCAATGCGTCGGCCCGCGTGGTGGTGCAGAAGTAATTCCGCGCACGCGGCGCAGTCGGCCCGCTTACCGACACGAGACCGGAAAGTCTCGCAACCTGCCGGCCGGAAAGCCGGTGTTACGCCGAAAATCTCCGCGCTCCCGCCGCCGATCCGTGCCATGCTCCGCGCGGTTCGATGCAAAATATTTTCACCGACATTCTCGCCGCGCTCGACGCAAGTGAACCCTTTGCGCTCGGAATCATCTCCGGCGTGAAAGGTTCCAGCCCGCAGAAGCGCGGGGCCAAGGCGCTGTTCTTCGCCGACGGCCGTATCGTCGGCACGCTGGGCGGCGGCTGTCTCGAAGCCGAGGTGCGCGAGCGTGCGCGGCAGTCCTTGCGCACGCAGCAGCCGGCCACCTTCGATCTCGTGCTTGATCACGACTTCGGCTGGGACGACGGGCTGATTTGCGGCGGCAAAGTTTCCGGGCTGATCCTGCCGCACGCTGCGCAGGCCGGGGAAATCTGGCGTACGCTTGTGCTCCGCGACGAGGTGCGGACGTGGGGTGTGCGAAACGATTTCTCCATTGCTTGGGCGGGCGCGGATGACGACGCCTGGCTCTACCGCGAAACTGTCGCGCCGCCGTGCGCGCTCTGGATCGGCGGCTCTGGCCATGTCGCGCAAGCCGTCGCCCCGCTCGCGCAACAGCTCGACTTTGCCGTGACCGTCTTCGACGACCGCCCCGCGCTTGCGAACCATCAATGCTTCCCCGCCGCGACCCGCCTGCGCGTGGACGCGTGGGAAAAAATTCTTCACGACCCGCTGCCGCCCACGCCGGCGTTCGGCCTCATCGTCACTCGCGGCCACCAGCACGACGCGCTCGTCTTGCGTGACTGGATTCGCCAGCCCTTCGCCTTCCTCGGCATGATTGGCAGCAGTCGCAAATGGCGCATCATCTCCGAACAGTTTCTTCAGGAAGGACTCGCGACGGAGGAGCAACTACGCCGCGTGGAATGTCCCGTGGGCTTGGACATCGCCGCCGTGAGCGTGAACGAAATCGCGGTGAGCATCGCCGCCCGTCTCGTGCAACGGCGCGCGGGCTTTCCAGCCCGCAGCAAGCTGCTGCGTGGTGAGGCTTCTTGATTTCCACGGCTGGCCCCGCTGTTCGTGGCTGGCTGCGGGCTGGAAAGCCTGCGCGCCGGTTGTCAGCGCGAGTCCGTTGCCCAGCTTCGTCCCGGCACCTTGAGCTTGTGGCCGTCGGAGAAATTCACCACGCGCGGTTCGGTGCGGAAGTTGTAAGCGGTGTGGCTGCGCTCCGGGCCGTTTTGGAACACGGCGTAGATTGGGCTGTCGGCGGTCACGCTGCGCTCGGGGCGACCCAGTTGTTTTAGCGCGTAAATCCAGTGCGCGGTGTTGGCGCGCGTGTTGCCGCCTTCGAGGTTGGCCGTTGAACCAGCGACCTCGAACAAGCGCGCCGCGTCGTTCGCATTGTTCAGCGCGCGATACATCCAGCTCACGTCCGGCCAGCTCTTGAACTGGTCGCTGCCGAATTCTTTCACCAGCGCGCCGTAATTCTTCTCCACGTAATTCGGAAACAGCCCGAGGTAAAGCGAGCCGCCGTGCAGGGGGAGGAAGTTGATGCCATGCACCATCTGCGGGTCGGCGGAGAACCACGTTCCGTTCGCGCCCTTGCCGCCCCAGACCATTGTGACGACGGACGCGGGATAGCTCGCCGGGAAGTTGTCGCCGTGGACGTTGAACCAATACTCGTTGATGGCGTTCATCTCCGTGGTGAAGAGGTAAATGCCCAGATCGCGCAGCGCGCGGTCGCCGGTGGCTTCGCCGAGCAGGATCATTCCGCACCACGCGTTCATGGCCTCGGAGGAAGACTCGTTGTTATTGCCATCGTGGAAGCGCGAATGGCCGCTGGCCCACGAGTGACCCGCGTACGGATCGAAGCAACGCAGGCGCGGAAACATCGGATCATCGGAAGCCGGACTCACGGTGTCGCGAATGATCAGCTTCAAGAGGCCGCCGAAGCGCGCGTCACTGGCCCACGCCGGATCGTGGCGCGCGATCTCCGCCGCCGCCTTGAGGAAGTAGCCGTAGTGGAAGTGATGATCATTCAACTCGGTGTCGCTGCCGTAGCTGGCGGGATAGCCGATGAGCGTGCCGAGCTTCTCATCGTAGTAGAACAGGTTCTTTGACTTGGCCGCGCCGCTGATATTCGTGGCAGTGAACCAGGTTTCGAGCGCGCCTTTCAATTGCGCGCGCAACTCGTTCGCGCGTGCCGTCAGCCCGTGGACCTCGGCGAGCGGGATGGCCGTGGCGAGCTTGCCGAGTTGCTTGCCGGACCAATACGTGTCGCCCAGCGCGACGACGGGTTTGGCGAAATCGTCTTTCAGCAGCGCGTCCATCTTCGCGCTGTCCATCCCGTCCACCTTGGGCAACGCGGGCAACACGCCGGGGAACTTCATTGAAGTCGTGAAGTCTTGACCAGCGCCGAGCTTCATCGCGCCGCGCACCGAGCCGTAACTGAGCGGCAGCAGCGGGTGCGCGGTGTTGCGCCACTGGTGCGGATAGAGCGCGAAGAGTGTTCCTGTTTCCGTGCCCTCGTGGAGTTGGGTGGTGAACTTGTGCTGCGTGGTGACGGTCGCCGTCTTCTCGTCGTAGCTCCATTCGACGCGCGTGCCGGCGACGTGCGCGTGCGCGTGCTTCTGGAACAGCGCCAGCGTCTCGGGTTTCGCGTCCGGCAGCGTGGCCACGCTGAAATAATTCTTCGCGCTCTCCACGGACAGCACGTTGCCGCCAACTCCATTCCACTTCGCACCCGCGGGC
>JANNGC010000830.1:0-2289 GCA_031380445.1 Pedosphaera sp. | reverse complement strand
CTTGAGAATTTTTTCCGCGAACGAACTGTAGCCCGCCAAGTCGCGCAGCGAGTCGAGCGTCTGCTTGACCGTGGCGATGTAATCCTCCGGCAAGGCGCGCGAGTCCGTTCTCGGGTAGGTCAGCACCTTGTGCTTTTCGTAGAGCGCCTGCGCGAGTCCGAGCGTGTTCTTGGCGCTGAAACCGAAGCGCCCGTTCGCCTCGCGTTGAAGGGTGGTCAGGTCGTAAAGCAGCGGCGACATCTGCGTCGCGGGCTTGCTTTCCTCGGTGACGATGCCGGGCTTCCCGAGGCACTTCGTGCGAATGGCTTCCGCCCTCGCCTTGTCCCAAAGCCGCTCCGGCTTCTGCTCAACATCACCTTCCTTCGCGTCCGACCGTTTGAATTTTTCGTCAAACCACTTGCCCGGATAACTCCCGCCCTGCGCCGCGAACGTCCCCATCACCTCCCAATAATCCCGCGCCACGAACTTCCGAATCTTCGCCTCGCGATCCACCACGATGGCCAGCGTCGGCGTCTGCACGCGGCCCACCGTCGTCTTGTAGAAGCCGCCCGCCTTCGAGTTGAAGGCCGTCATGGCGCGCGTGCCGTTGATGCCCACGAGCCAGTCGGCTTCCGAGCGCGAACGCGACGCATCCGAGAGCGGCAGCATGGATTCGTCGCTACGGAGCTTTTGAAAACCTTCGCGAATCGAGTTCGCCGTCATGGACTGGAGCCACAGCCGTTGCACCGGCTGCTTCGCGCCGGTGAAGGCCATGATGTTGCGGAAAATCAGTTCGCCCTCGCGCCCGGCGTCGCAAGCGTTGACGACAGAATCAATGTCCTTCCGCTTGAGCAGCTTCTGCAAAACTTTCAGCCGGCTGGCGCTGCGCTCGATGGGTTGCAGCCCGAAGTAGGGCGGCATGTGCGGCAGATGCGTGAAGGTCCAGCGCCCCTTCTTGATCTCAAATTCGTCGGGGACAATCAGCTCGAGCAGATGCCCGACGGCGGACGAGATCACGGCGTTCTCGCTCTCGAAGAACTCCTTGCTGCTGTCCTGTTTGAACCCGCCGAGCGCCTTGGCGATGTCCGCGGCGACGGAAGGTTTCTCGGCAATGATGAGTGCTTTACCCATTTGAATCGGTTGCAAGTTGCAGGTTGAAGGTTGCAGGTTCAGTGCGCGAACGGCGGACAAAACTTCCACTGACCGCCTTCAACCTTTCAACTTTGGAACGCGGCGGAACTTGGCGGAAACCAAATGCCAAGTCAACGGGAGCGTAAAAATGACACAAAACGGGTGCGTCTCGACAGGCGACCGTGGCGTCAGGCGTCCCGCCTGACGTAAAGGGCTGGCGTCTCGCCGCCCGGTCCGGGCCTCAAGTTGTTCCGCGATCTACGAACTGCGAATGCGGGTTCCGCCGGGCGGGACGCCACGGCTCTACGGCAGGCAGGATGCCTGCCACCACAAACAAAACCGGCCCGCACCTTTCAGCGCGGGCCAGTCAAATCTCCTGAGAGCCGGAACTACTTCTTCTCCGGCAGCGCACGAATCTTGATATTCTTGAACGCCACTTCACCGTGGTCGCCTTGGAGCGCGAGGAAGCCGTTCCCGGACTTCGCGAACTTCGGCATCTTGCCAAACTTGCTCTTGGCCACGCGGTTGTTGAAGTCATCGCTGCCGATCACGTACTCGACATACTTGGTTCCGTTCATCTCGTGCACGCTGCCCGTGGGGCTGATGACCACGCGCAAGTGATTCCACTCGCCCGCCGGCTTGGTGGTATCGAGCGTCTTGCCGGTCTTGTCGTCAATCGGCGGTTGGTAAAGCGAGTAGAGCCAGCCGCACTTTTGCGCGTCGGCGGCAAACTCATTATCCTCCAATTGAATCTCCGGCCCCGTCGCCCACACCGCGCCGCCCTCTTCCGTGACGTGATAAATGATGCCGCTATTCGCGCCCTTGCCCATGCGGAAATCGAGCTGCAATTCAAACGCGCCGAACTTCTCCGCCGTCACGATGTCGCCCGCGTTGTGCGGGTCCACGCACACGAGCAGGCCGTCTTTGACCTGCCAGCCCGGCTTGATGTCCTTCTTCTTGAAATTGCTCCAGCCGTTCAAGGTCTGGCCGTCGAAGAGCAGCTTCCAACCGGCGGCCTTTTCCTTGGCCGTCAGTTGATTCGGCGTGGCCGAAGAATCTTGGGCGGTGGTCGAGCAGCCCGAGGCGAAAGCCAGAGCCAGCGCGGCACCTAGAGCGAAACAGGATTTCATGCGCGCGACGTTACACAAGGACCGAGGCGTGACAATGGGAATGGTGGCG
>JANNGC010000816.1:0-3312 GCA_031380445.1 Pedosphaera sp. | reverse complement strand
CAGCAACCGTCCCGTCTCCGGCAGGCCGAGAAACTCCAAGAGCACCGGGTCACGCACAAAATCGCGCGGTGACGGCGGTAATTCCTCGATTTTCTCCTCCGCCTCCGCCCGCACCGCCTTGCGGTCCTTGCTGGAAAGCAGTCGCTCGTAGTACAGTCGGCCCACCTGCCGCTCCAGCGCGCGCGAACTCCAGTTCTGCGCCACGGCTTCCTTCGCATACCACTCGCGGGCGTGCTCATCTTCCACTCGCATCAGCGTGCGGTAATGCGTCCAGTTCAATTGCGGACGCAGTGCGTCCGCAATTGGGAACGCGAGGTAAAACTGCCTCATTTTTTCCAGACTCCGCACATCAAACCCGCGCCCAAATTCCTCCGTCAGCTTCACCGCCAACTGCGGCAGCAACTTCGCCCCATACTCCGCCCGCGCCGCGCCGCCCTGCTCGAACTCGACAATGTGCCGCCCCACGCCCCAGCAAGTCCGCACCTGCACCACATCCACCGCCCGCAAGACCTGCCGGCGGCTCTCCGTGATGAACTCGCGCAACTCCCGCAACAGCCCGTCGAAGCCGGGCTTCGCGGACTGGAGGGCTTTGGATTTGGTCGGGCGCTTACTCACGGCTCGGTTTCTCCGCCTGATGTTCAGCCTTCAAGGTTTCCAAGGCATCAACAAGCAACGCCTTGATTTCCTCAACCCAAGCCTGTGCCCAACGGTCGCTGATGGACTGAGGCACGGGCACCTGATGGACAAAAAGTTCACGGATGCGTTGCTTCCTCGTAAATGTGCTGCCGGTTCCAGAAAGCTCGTAAGCACTTTGCCATTTTAGCTGAGGGACTTTCCACAAACGCGATTTACTCAACTCTGTGAGCGCATCATTCACAAGCTGCTTGAGGCGGTCGATGATGGCGGCTTTCTCGGCGTCACTGATTTTCTTTTTCTCCGGCAGCCAGTTCAAAGGTGCCTCTAAGAAGCGAGTCAGGACGTTTCTAGTGATTCTGATCAGCGTATCAATCGGTCTGAGTTTGTAGTCATAAAACCATCCTTCCGCATGTCGCCGTGCCATTGCTTTGATGGTCTGCCACGGTGCCGAACTAATGCCTTCGACTCGTTTGTAACCTAGGTGGGCCTCCCACACTTCTTGAAATGCCACGCTGACTTCTCGAACAGCCAGACCGAGGCTCTCAAAGCTGTATTCTGGCACGCTCGGTTGAAGTTTTTGCGGGTTTGCCTGCGCGATAAAGTGCTCCGCAATTCTCCACATGTCTTTGCCCAGCGATTCGTCAAAGCCCGCCTTGTCTTCATCGTCCCAGCTTTCTGGATATTTTTTAGGGTCGAGATACCCCAAGTAGAATGTGCAGCTCTCAAGGTGCGCCGCGAGTTGTCTCGCTGCATCTCGGCTCACATTCCGGCTCACTTCATTGTCGATGAGACTGCGGAGTCCGCTAAACGCTTTGGCCTTTCTGTCCTCGGCCGTGGGAATGTCGTCCCCGACGACCAAGTCCATGTGCGAAAGAATAACCGTCAGATTCGCCGTGTAGCCGGCACCCGCGATTGCCTCCATCACCTTCCGGGCTGACTGACTCTTGAGCGAGTCCTTGCCGGATTCGACGAAAAGAATGTTCTGCACCTGCCCAAACATGGATGTCGTTTCGCTGGAAAGTTCGGTCGCTGGCTTTTCGTGGTCGAGTCCTTGTGTGTCCACAAACACATGGGAGTAGGATTCACCCGCAGGAACCCATTCGGGACGAAACGGTCCGCTGACCCGGATGCCGGTGACGAGCGGAGTCAGCAGGCTGCCCCATTCTTCTTTTACGTTGGAGCAAAACCAGCGCACTGCGGCCAGAAAGGAATCCCGCTCGCTCGCAGTTGCGGAAAATGACCAAGCGTCCGGCCAGCCCGTCGAAGATTTGCTGAATTTGCCTGCGGGCAGGGCGGAGAACCGCTCCGCAATCTCGTCCATAATCTCATTCACGAGGTCCAAGAAATCTTCGGACTGCTCGCCAGCTTGCTGCATCTCATCGAGCGCGTAGCTGCGTTCCTCGTCCTTGAGCGTTTCCAAGGCACCGAGCACGGGTTCAACTTCCTTCCGCGCGGCTTCGGCGATTCGCCGAATCGCAGCGAGTGTTGCTTTAAGGAATTCCGATGATTCCGCCGATTTGCTTTCAGCTTTGCCTTTGACTGGCGCATCGAAGGAAGAACCTCCGCCTGCCTTCGGCTTGGGGGTTTGCCAGTCGCCGAGGGCATATTTGAGGCGAAACCTTTGGTCGCTGTCATCCAGCAGGTCTTTCATCACAACGGCATCGGATGCCCCCTCAATGGCTTTCAGCACCGCATTGGAGACTGATTCGATTACCTCCTGCTGCGTCTGGTGGCGGGTCAAAAAAGTCACCGCTGCCGCGAAATCCTTGCGGCCAGTGATGATTTCGATTTCACAAGTTGTCGTTCGATTCGTTGAGGTCGCTGGAAAGCGGTCGTGCTCGGCGTCGCAACCAATCAACCTGCGTAGCAAGGTCGTTTTTCCCACTCCCGAGTTGCCAAGTATCAGTGTTCGCACGGAATCCTGCGGGTCAATGGCTGGCAACGGATGCAGACGGTCCCGCAATGCGCGGTGGCCAGTGACCGAGGGGTCAAGGTCGCCGTAGAAAATATCGACGATGGCCGGAAACGCCGCGAACTCGCGCGCTGCCTCTGCGCGGCTCCCTACAGAACGCAGATCTTCCCGTGCCAGCAGGATATTCATCTGTTCCTCCAACTTATGGGCAACCGTCTCGTCGGATGTTCCAAGACCTTTGCAGACCTTTTTGCCTGCTTTCAAAGGATGCCTGAAGCTGATGACAAAGCCATTACGGCCGGGATTTCGTTTCGCTTTTGCTGTGTAGTTCGATTTCATGTGGCGGTATTCCACAGCATACCAATCAGTGCGTCAAATCTTATTTGGAATATCTTGAGATACCATTGATGTGGCTACTTTTTTCCCGCCCGCTCCAGCCGCTTCCGTGTCGCAGCGAGTTCGGCTTCGAGCTTTTTCACGGCGGGGAGGGCGAGTTGGTATTCGCGGGCCATGACTTTGTTCGGGAGCGTGTCGAGGGTGTAGCGGGCGAGGGCGGCGTCGGCGGAGGAGCAGAGGATGATGCCGACGGGCGGGTTTTCGCCTTCGTGGGTCCAGTGCTCGCGGGCGTAGCTGAGGTAGAGGTGCATTTGGCCGGCGTCGGCGTGGTCGAGGGTGCCGAGCTTGAGGTCGATGATGACGAGGCAGCGCAGGCGGCGGTGGAAGAAGATGAGGTCCACGCGATACCATGCGCCGCCGACGCGCAG